>JAZFTN010000108.1:0-4473 GCA_036446715.1 Acidimicrobiia bacterium
TGTCGACATCACCGAGCGCCGCCGCACCGAAACACAACTCCGCAGCGAGCACGCCCGGGCGGAGCGTCTGCTTCTCAACGTCCTTCCCGCAGCGATCGCCGAACAGCTCAAGGCGCACCCCGGCAAGACAATTGCGGAGCACTTCGACGAGGTCACCGTCCTTTTCGCAGACCTGGTCGGGTTCACTCCGCTGTCGGCACGCTTGAGTCCGGATGCTGCGGTCGAGTTGCTAAATGAGGTGTTCACCGCGTTTGATCGATTTGCCGACCGTCACGAGGTAGAGAAGATCAGAACGATCGGCGATGGGTACATGGTGGCGGCCGGCGCGCCGGTGCGTCGCGACGACCATTGCGATGCGATAGCGCGCATGGCGCTCGACATGCGTGGCTGGATGCGAAGCCGCGCCGAGCAGGACAGCCTTCGCCTGCAGCTCAGAATCGGCATCAACTCTGGCGCCGCCGTCGGAGCGGTCGTTGGCACCAGCAAGTTTCACTATGACCTTTGGGGAGACGCGATCAACGTGGCCGCTCGGATGGAGTCACTCGGTGAGCCCGGCCGAATTCACGTTGCTAAAGGTGCATGGGACCGACTAAAGAACGGCTACATCTTTGAGCCCCGCGGCGAGATCGAGGTCAAAGGCAAAGGACTCATGCCCACCTGGTTCCTCGAGGGGCCACAGGAGTGAACCGAGAGCTATCACCGGACTCTGAGCTTTAGTTCACTCCAGCAGTGACCAGCTTGGAGTCGAGCTCTGAGGCGAGAGGCGTCGGTCGGCCGGTCACTCACATCCGAGGTGATGTGAAACCCCACGGCTTCAGCCTCCAGGAGGGGTCGGTCTTTTCCACCGTCGGCTCTCCGACACCGATCCGTCATTGTGAATCGACGCTGTACCGGCAGATCGCGCCCATGCCTGTAAGGATGTCGTCGTGATTTTGGAGCGCGATACCGAACTGAAGCAACTGCGGCAACTCCTCGACGATCTCGAGTCGTCCGGTGGTCGGGTTGTTCTGGTGCGCGGCGAGGCAGGGATCGGAAAGAGTGCCCTGATCTCTGAATTCGTCACCGATACAGAAGATCGGGCCCATGTCCTCATTGGAGCATGCGACGACCTCCTGACTCCTCAAGCGCTCGGTCCCTTCTGGGACCTCGCCCGCGAGCAACCTGCGCTGGCTCGGGCCCTGGAGAACGGAGATCGGCCCGGGGTGTTGGAAGCCACCCTGCAACTGCTGTCACGTTCGTTGCGACCCAACATTCTGGTGATCGAGGACACCCATTGGGCGGACGAAGCGACTCTCGACGCCATCAAATATCTTGGTCGGCGGATCGCCAGAACCAATGCGCTGGTTCTCCTGACATATCGTGATGGTGAGGTCGACTTCGACCATCCGCTGCGTGGTGTCATAGGTGATCTTCCTCCTCACAGCGTGGTCAGGATTCAGTTGAGTGGTCTCTCGTTGTCGGCGGTGGCTTCGATCATCGCCGACTCCAATCTCGACCCGGAGGAAGTCCTTTCGGCCACCAACGGCAATCCTTTCCTGGTGACAGAAATGGCTTCTGTCGACGTGGATGAGGTCCCTTCGTCGGTTCGGGACTCTGTGATGGCCCGGGTGCGAAAACTGTCTGCCGATGCCCATGAGATGTTGAGGGTCTTGTCGGTGATTCCGGAGCCGATTCCCACCGAGACGGTCTCGCGACTGACCGGGTTCGACGAGAGTCGGCTTGCCGAATGTGAGCGGCGCGGGCTGCTGTCCGTCAGCGACGAGTTCGTCGCATTCCGTCATGAACTGATACGACGTGCGGTTGAAGCCTCATTGACCATCAGCGAGGGCGTGGCGCTCAACAGAAAGGTCCTGGAACAACTCCCCCCTGAGACCGATTCGGCGCTTCTCATTCATCACGCCCGTCAGGCCAATGACATCGGTCAATTGGTCGAGCTCGCCCCCAGAGCGGCTCGGGCTGCCGCGGCCCTAGAGAGTCATCGTGAGGCTGTCGACCACTTCCGGCAGTTGACCCCACATCTCGACAACCTCGGCGAGGATGTCAAAGGCGCAATCCTCGACGATTGGGCGCGGGAGGAGTTCCTATGGGACAACATCGCCGAGGCAATCAGTCTCAGTGAACTGGCTCTCCTCCACTACAGGGAGTTGGGTGACCGGAGAGGGGAGTCGGGCGCCCTGGCCCAAGCGGCGCACTATGCCGAGAATGCCGGGCAGCGCGACCGCGCCGAAGAACTAGCGCGTCAAGCTGTGGAGGTTCTGGGGGAGGACCCTGATGGTTCTGATCTTGCCAGAGCGCTCGAGGTCAACGCCTATCTACACACAATGGCCGGGGACGTCACCGTTGTCCCCGACCTGGTCGAGCGAACCCTCGCGGCAGCGGGACCCGATGGCGATCCCCGGATCCTGATTCGCTCCCTAAATCACAGGGGGATCGTTGCCAACATTGCCAATTACCCGGATGGTCGGGCCAGTCTCGACGAGGCTTCGGAGCGCGCCGCGGCGGCGGGTCAGTGGTATGAAGAGAGTCGGGCCCTGTTCAATCACGGCTGGGCAGCCACCGAGTTCCGCGATCTTCCCATCGCGGCGGACTATGTGCGGAGGGCCATTGCCTCTGCCGCCCGCCACGAGCTTCCAACGCTGGAGAACTATGGCGAAGCGTTGTTGGCCAGGGTGCTTGAGTTCGAGGGTGACTGGGCCCAAGCAGAAGACATGGCGAGAGAACTGCTCGACAGCATGGCGCTCAGTCAGATGGTCGCCCTTCCCATCCTTGGTGCGATAGCGGCGAGAAGAGGCCAAGACACCGCTCGGTCAATACTGACCCAGGCATGGGAGATGGCTGTCGTCGCCGACGAGAACCAGCGCTTGGCGCCCGCCGCCATAGCCCTCGCCGAACACGCCTGGATCTCTGGAAATGTCGACCTGCCGGTGGCCGACTTCAGAAGGATCATGGGCACGGACCTCGACAAAGGATTCCAATGGTCCCCGGGATCCATCGCATTCTGGCTTTGGAAACTCGACGAACTCTCGAAGGTTCCAGAAGGGATCGCCGAACCTTATCGACTGGTCATCGAGGGTAGATCCGTCGAGGCGGCGGTCATCTGGGAGGCAAAGGGGGTGCCGTACGAGAGGGCACTGGCACTCATGCACGGTGACCAGGCGGCTCAACTGGAGGCACTCGAAGTCCTTGACGGGCTCGGAGCCATCGCAGTGGCAGCGAAACTCAGGAAGTCATTGAGAGACCAAGGACTGAGCGTGCCCCGCGGCAGGTCGCAGTCGACCCGCGACCACGCCGCCGGACTGACCCCTAGACAGGCCGAGGTCCTCGAACTGCTGGCGGAGGGTCTTTCCAACAATGAGATCGCCGATCGTCTATTCGTCTCCTTGCGCACCGTGGAGAACCACGTCGGCGCGGTTCTGATGAAGCTCGACGCAGCGACGCGAGACGCAGCCGTCGACGCAGCCCGCGACCTAGGCATACTCGCCACCCCCTGACCCACCCCAAATCTGAGTGGTTGAGGCGTCCGATCTAGGTGGCGGCCACTCATGACTGGCCGCGCACCCCCGGATACGTTCGTCGCAGTGACCGACAAGCGAACTGCGGAGGTGGCGAATGTCACTGTTTATGGATGTTCACACGCTCGAGGGCGGTGTCTCAGCGGCCGATGTGGCCGAAGCCCACAAGGCCGATCTCGAGACCCAGACCGCCTACGGAGTGAGCTATCTGCGGTACTGGGTGGATGAGTCTGCCGGAAAGATCTTCTGTCTCGTGGAAGCAGAGGACGCCGAGGCGGCCAACACCGTCCACCGCGAGGCCCACGGCCTTGTAGCCGACGAGATCTACCCGGTATCCGAGTACGCCTGAGATCTATCGCAGACCAGACGACAAGACACGACGCGAATCGCGTCACCAAGAGAGGGAGAAACAGAAATGAAGAGAACGATTACGACCATGGTGCTGGCGGCATCGATGATGCTGCTGGCGATCCCGGCTGCGTCCGCTACCCACGTTGATGATGCGAAGGACCACGGTTTTGACGAGTCGCAAGACACGGCCGGGGCTGACACGGGGGACCAGTGCCGGCCGGGGCCGCAGAATAACGACTTGGTCGACTCGTGGACACTGATGACAAAAGGCGAATTCATCGACGATGTTGTCGAGCGATATGACATCATCACCGATCCCGAAGACCCCGAGTTCGACGCAGAGCGCTATCAGAGGCTTCTGAACAGCGCCCAAGCCACATGGACGTTCTGCGACAAGAACCGAGACCTCTTCCTGTGTGTCATGACATTCAACGACGTCTCCCCCTACGGCTACACGCTTCTCGACAACCGACCGTTCCGCGGTTAATAGCCACGTCGAAGGCAAGTTGGCGACCTCATTAACCGCCAACGAACCGAGTAGGAGGGGCCCCCGGTAAGCCAGGGGCCCCTCCCGCGTCTCCTGATCAAGCGGTTGCCGTGTCCCGAGCAG
>JAZFTN010000109.1:0-8159 GCA_036446715.1 Acidimicrobiia bacterium
TGGCTTCGGAGTAAGACAGCGAGCAGGTGCGTGCCCGCGGTCCTTGTCGTCGGTCACTTGCCCAGTGGTGGAGTCCTACGAAGGCCAGGAATGAACCGGTGTGTTGTCGCTGCGTACTTCTTGTAGCCGTCGAAAGCCCCAGCAAGCTGAGCTTCCTCCCATTTTGCTTTGATGCTGAACAGCACGACAAGTCCAATGAGCTCGGCAACGACAATCCAGGAGCCAGACCTGGCAGCCACCCCTGCCATGAACAGCATCACGGCCGAGTACATGGGGTGACGCACCCATCGGTATGGGCCGGCCGAGACGAGATCAGTGGCCCCGTTGGGCAGAGGTGAGGGAGTCAGGCCCTTGCCAAGGTAGACGGCCGACCACACACCTACCAGGGCTCCGATGATTGAAGCAATGGTGCCCAAAGCGCCGACGATGCCATCAGCGGCGAAGCCGGCGTCCCGTGGCCCAAGGACCATGAGGACGATCAACACAGCTTGAACGGCGACGAAGGTCCATGCCGTTGCCTTGGCACCGGTGGTGGAGTGGATTGTTTCACCCATGGTTTGCGACCGATCTCATAGAACTCAAGGTGGCAAATTAGTGGACGCCGGGACTTTGTGGAGATGCTCGACGTGCGAGCATCCATACCAACCCGATATGTTTGGCTCATGAAGGTCATATGTGTTGGGGGAGGTCCGGCGAGTCTCTACCTGGCGATACTTCTCAAGAAGCATCAACCGGACATCGATGTCACCATCTTCGAGCGCAATAATCCTGGAGATGCCTTTGGATTTGGGGTTGTATTCTCCGATGAGACACTCGATCACTTCGGGGAGGCCGACGAGCCGACCTATCGTGCCCTGACCGAGAGCTTCGTGCACTGGGGTGACATCGAGGTTCGCCACTTCTCGGGTAGACGGTTTCTTTCCGGCGGTCACGGGTTCGCCGCAGCAAGTAGGCGGTCGCTCTTGGAGATCCTCACCGAGCGGGCGACTGAGTTGGGTGCAGATCTCCACTTTTCCACCGACGTGACAGACCTGGCCTCACTCCCCGAGGCAGATCTCATCGTCGGTGCCGACGGCGCCAACTCGATGGTTCGAACGGCTCTTGCTTCCCATCTCAACCCAACGCTTCGGCAACGCGTCAACAAATACGTCTGGTTTGGCACGCAGAAGGTCTACGACAAGTTCCACTTCATCTTCGAAGACACGCCGGCCGGAATGGTCTGGGCTCACATCTACCCCTACTCCAAGGAAGGGAGCACCTTCATCGTGGAGATGGCGCCCAAGACGTGGCGCGGTCTTGGCTTCGACCGAACCGAGAACGAGGTGTTTGCCCCGGGAGTCAGCGATGAATACGCGCTGAAAGCGTGCGAGACGCTGTTCGCCGAGCATCTCGATGGTCATCCGCTGCTGGGCAACAACTCGAAATGGCTCCAGTTCCCGGACATCAGCTGTGAGAAATGGCATTACGAGAACATTGTTCTCATGGGAGACGCCATCCACACCGCCCATTTCTCCATTGGCTCCGGGACGAAACTGGCTATGGAAGACTCGATCGCTCTATCAAGCGTGTTGCTGGAAGGACTACCGCTGCCCGAAGCGCTCGAGCGATACGAAGAGGAGCGACGTCCCGCAGTCGATAGCCTGCAACGAGCCGCCAAGACCAGTCTGGAGTGGTTTGAGGGAGCCGACCGGTATCGGAATCTGGAACCGGAGCAGTTCGTCTTCAGCATGCTGACCCGAAGCCAGCGGGTCACCTACGACAACCTCAGGCTCCGCGACCCGGGCTACATGGAGTCGGTCGACGTCTGGTACGCCGGATCGGACCACGGTTCACCGGTCGAAACGGATGCATCGATACCTCCGATGTTTCACCCCTATCAGGTTCGCGATCTCGTCCTTCCAAACCGGATAGTGGTATCTCCCATGGACCAGTATTCGTCGGTCGACGGGATGCCAAACGAGTGGCACCTGGTCCACCTGGGGAGTCGTGCCGTTGGAGGGGCGGGTCTGGTCATGACCGAGATGACATGTGTCTCGCCAGAAGGACGAATCTCTCCCGGAGACGTTGGCATCTGGACCGATGAGCAAGCCGACGAGTGGGCACGGATCACCGAGTTCATCCATACCCATTCGGAGTCGAAGGTGGGTATCCAGCTGGGTCATTCCGGGAGGAAAGGCTCCACCAAGCTGATGTGGGAGGGAGACACCGATCCGCTCGACGAGGGCAATTGGGAGATCATCGGCCCGTCCCCCATCAAGTACCGCCCCGATGCCCAGGTGCCGCGGGAGATGAGCAGAGAAGACATGGATCTGGTGAGGGATCAACACGTGGAGGCCGCCATTCGAGCCGTCCGCGCCGGTTTCGATTGGCTCGAGCTCCACTTCGCCCACGGGTATCTTCTATCCAGCTTTCTGACACCCCTCGCCAACCAGAGATCTGACGAGTACGGAGGTTTGCTGGAGAATCGGATGCGGTACCCGCTGGAAGTCTTCGACTCGGTGCGCGAGGTCTGGCCTGAGGGAAGACCCATCTCTGTGCGCATCTCGGCAACCGACTGGGTCGAAGGGGGGTTTGACGGTGACGACGCGGTTGTCCTCGCCGAGGCCCTGAAAAACCACGGATGTGACCTGATCGATGTGTCAACCGGTCAGACGTCCGCCGATGCTCGTCCCGAGTATGGGCGGCTGTATCAAACTCCGTTCAGTGATCGGATCCGCAACGAAGTGGGCATCGCCACGATGACAGTGGGTGCGGTGTCTTCGATTGACGACATCCACAACATCCTTGTCTCCGGGCGCGCCGACCTTTGTGTAATGGCCCGTCCCCATCTCGTTGACCCCTACTGGACCATGAATGCCGCAATCGACCTCGCCTACACGGACCACGACTACCCAAAGCAGTATCTGTCCGGTCTCGGCTCACGACGCCGGGAACAGGACCCAATCGCACCTGACGTCTTCCGGTAGGAGAGATACGCGCCAAGGAGGAGAAGACTAGGTTCGGGAATCGCCGTCAACACAGGAGGAAAGATGGCGACGTTCATCACTCTGGCCAACTTCACGGCCCAAGGGATAGCAAACATCAAGGAGGGCCCGGCCCGGCTGGATGCCGCAAGAGAGCAACTTGCCGCGATCGGGGTGACTATCAAGGACTTCTATCTGACGATGGGGGAGTACGACCTCGTCACGATTATCGAGGCTCCTGACAACGCCACGGCAGCCAAGGCACTCATTGCTCTCGGCGTCCAGGGCAATATCAGCACCAAGTCGATGGCAGCACTCACCGAGGACGAGTACAGAGCGCTTATCGCCGACATGCCCTGATCTGTCAGCGAGGTTGCCGTCACTACGAGCGCTGACTCCCAACCTCAGGAAGACGATGGACTCAGCCCAGATAGACAATGATCTCGAGACTCTCTCTCAGACCAAGAAGGAATGGGCGACCCTTCCGATAGCTGGGAAGATCGATCATCTCCATGAGCTTGTTGAATCGACGGTGGCGAACGCCGAGGACTGGGCGAACGCCGGAGTAGCAGCCAAGGGGATCGACCCCCAATCACCTCTCGCCGGGGAAGAGTGGATCTCGGGGCCGTATGCACTTCTTGGCTGGCTTCATGCCACTTCGATGTGCTTCGAGAGATCAAGACCTGGGAGCGGCCCGATGGTCAGGCCGTTGCCCGGGTCTACCCGACCAATACCTATGAGACTCTCCTGCTCCACGGCTACACCGTGGATGTCTGGATGCAGCCTGGTGTGAAGCGCGATGAGCTATCCGAGCAGACGGCCCGCTTCTATCGCAGCCCGGATCACCAGGGAAAAGTCGCCCTCGTGCTTGGCGCCGGCAACATCTCGTCGATAGTGCCTCTCGACATCCTCTACAAGATGTATGCCGACGGGGAGGTGGTCATCGTCAAGATGAACCCGGTCAACGACTACTTGGGCCCGATCTTCGAGCGAATCTTCGCCCCGATGATCGAAGCAGGGTTTGTTCGGTTCGCCTACGGGGCCAGCGACGTAGGCGCCTACCTCACCGGGCACGACGGTGTAGACACCATTCACATCACAGGCAGCTCGCGCACCCACGACACGATCGTGTTCGGTTCGGGGAGGAGGGAGCACAGAGGAAGGCAAACAACCAGCCGGGTGTCGTCAAGCCGATCACATCAGAGCTTGGGGGCATCAGCCCGACCATCATCGTTCCCGGACCCTGGACCAAAGCCGACATTGCCTACCAGGCGGAACACCTGGCGACACAAAAGCTGCACAACGGCGGATTCAACTGCATCGCCTCTCAAGTACTCGTGCTGCCTACAGATTGGGAGCAGGGTGATGCGCTGGTCGATGCAGTGAGGGATGCTCTCTCCAAAGCCGAAGAGCGGCCCGCCTACTACCCGGGCGCCGACGAGCGGCAGCAAGCAGCCAGAGACCACCATCCCGACGCGGAAAAACTCGAAGCCAACGTCGAGCGGACTCTCATCGTCGGTGTCGACCCGGCGGATGCCAACGCCTACTGCTTCAACGAGGAGTTCTTTGCTCCGGTCTACGCGACCACCAAACTGGCTGCCTCCGCACCTGCGGAGTTTCTCCGGGAAGCTGTGAGATTCTCCAATGAGACGCTGCAAGGCACGCTTGGGGCCAACATCATCATTCATCCTCAGACCGCAAAGGAGCTTGGCGATGAGCTCGACAAGGCGATCGCCGACCTTCGATACGGGACCGTTACCGTCAACGCCTGGACCGGAGTGGGGTTTCTGCTCGGAAGGGCGGCGTGGGGCGCTTATCCCGGCCACTCACTCGACGATATCCAGTCCGGTATCGGAGTGGTCCACAATGCGCTGCTCTTTGACCACCCTCAGAAGTCGGTGGTCAAGGCGCCGTTCCGGCCGTTCCCGCGGGGAGTCAGGCATGGCAGTTTCTACCTCTCGCCCCGTCCACCGTGGTTCGTGACCAACGACACCGCGCAGACGACCGCCAAGCGCCTCACCTACTACGCAGGAGACGGCAAACTGACCCGGTTTCCCGGCATATTCGTGTCGGCGCTTCGCGGCTGATGGAGTTTGAGCTGAGCGTCCGATGGATCTAGAAGTCATAGAACGGGGCGATCCGGCAAGCGCCGGTCCAACCCTGCTGTTTATCCACGGTTTCTGGCAGGCGGCCTGGACGTGGGACGAGTATGTGATGCCTCAACTTGCGGAACGGGGACAGCACTGTCTGGCCGTGAGTCTCAGAGGTCACGGGGGAAGTGACGGCAGGATAAGGGGATCTTCTGTAGGCGGCTACATCGATGACGTTAAGTCGGTCGTTGACACCCTCCCGGAACCGCCGGTGATCGTCGGCCATTCAATGGGCGGTTTCACTGCCCAGCACTATCTGGCCTCGGGCAACCCGGCCAAAGCCGTGGTTTTGGTCTCACCCGTTCCAAGAAAGGGGGCATGGGGGGCGACGTGGAAGCTGGCAAGCAAGCACCCCCTCGTCTTCGGCAAGATCAATCTGACCTTTGACGTGGGGCCGGCCGTCGAGACCAGGGATCGCGCTCATGAGTTCCTGGTCGCGTCTTCGTTTCCGATGGAGGACATGGATCGATACATGGAGCGTCTCGAGCGGGCCTCCTACCGGACTTATTTGAGCATGCTTCTCGGCAGACCGGACTTATCGAATGTGGATCTGCCCTCCCCGGTGATCGGTGGCTCAGAGGACGGCTTCTTCACAAAGCGGGAATGGAGGGATACCGCCGATGCCCTCGGCGCGGACTTGGTGATGCTCGACGGCATCGGACATCAGCCCATGTGGGAGGGCGAAGGCAGGAGGCTCGTGGAAGAGATCGACAGTTTCTTGACTGGTTTATGGTGATTGTCCGTTGGTGATGTAGGTGTGGCCTAGTGGGCTGGTCCAGATGTGGCAACCATCCTGGTGGCGGTGTTTCCACCCGTGGTCCTTGAGAATGTGGTCGTGGCGGCATTTGGGGTTGATGTTGGTTTTGGTGGTGGGTCCGCCTTGGGCCCAGGGAATGTTGTGGTCTAAGTCGCAGTCTTCCGCCGGTATCCGACAGCCGGGGAAGGTGCAGGTGGGGTGTAAAGCGTAGATTTCTCGGATTTGGGTGGCGGTTGGTCTTCTCCGGGTGGTTTCAGCAAGGATGACCTCCCCGTTGTTGTCGGTGACGGTGACCCGCCATTCGGCTTTCTGCTGGGCGTAGCCGACTTTGCGGGCGACGTCGGCGATGACGGGGCCCATTCCGAGTATCTCGGCGGCTTTGTCGTCGAGTCCGGCGAGGGTGGTGAGGTCGACTCGGATGTCGACGAGACCTCGGTTGTTGATTCCAGCTAGGTCGTTTCCCAGTATCAGATCACAGAGGATGTCGGCTCGTAGCTGGTCGTGGCGTCTCGGGTCGCCGTCGTTTTTCAGTGAGATCATGTGACCGTTGACCTGTCGACCAATAGCAGCAGCGGTAGCGATGGGAATGTCGAGCAGATAGACGTTTCCGGTGCCGTCGACTGTCGCTTCGATGTTGATTCTGCGTTGTTCGACAGCGGTTTCGTAACGTTTCTTGGCGTCGTCTGGGTCGACGGTGACACAGAGTTTGCGGATCAGGGCGGAGAGTTGACCAGTGGTGAGTAGGGGCGCTTTGGGGGCCACAGTCTCGGCGACCTCCCGGGCGGCGGTTTCGGTGAGGTGGCCGGTTCCGTCGACGATGACCCGGGCCCTCGACAGGTCGATCAACCCTTTATCCAACAACCCGTAAACCTGGGGGAGACGTTCACAAAGGTCAGACGACAGCGACATTCTCCTGTCGGCGGCATTGCGGGTGAGGGTGAGCGCAGCCCTGATCTCGTCGGAAGCAAACTCGAAAGCCTCCTCGATACGTTCTGCAGGAGAATCGGAGTCTCCGGGTGCGGAATAGGAGATTTCGACCGTATCGGCGATTGCGCCAGCCTGGTAGTGGGCGACCAGTCGTTCCCGCGCTTTCAACACTTCCACCAGGTGGTATCCGTTGAGATCAGCGCGTTCCGCCCGGTCGACAACAGCCGCCAGATGAAGCCCGGGTGGGATCCGGTCGAGGCCACCAGGAAGGATCTGGCCAGTTGGAGTGTCCTGATCCTCGGTGTCCTCGGCCAACCCCTCCAGGGTCAATTGGTAGACGAGATCATCGAACCCATCTTCGAACACAACGTCGAAAAGCGGGTCATTCCCGTCGGTCTCCCCCGCCAAGAGTCCGACCCCAGCATCCTGAGCATCGAACATATGTTCGACTATACCCACCATTCCCACAGAAAACAAGAGGCTTCTTCAAGAGATGGTCCAACGAGGCGGACAAGACGACTGTCCTCGATCAGTCCTGGCAGCTACCCTTTGCTAGCCTCGATTTTGCCTATCCGATTGCCGTCCATAACCTTTGTGAAACCGTTCACAAACGAGTCCCTTTGAAACAACAACGAACAACAAGTCAGGTCGCCGGTGCTATCAATGATGGATGGTTGGAGGGTGGTTCGTTCGTCTCTTCGATACTCGCCGGCACCTTGCTGGGTCTTCTCGCCGACAATTGGCTGGGTACCGATCCATGGTTAGTCGTGATAGGGATAATCGTCGGTTCCTACTCAGGTTTTGTCAGAGTCTGGCGGTACTCGATAAAGATGGAAGAGGACCCGCGTGAGCGTTGAGAACCTGACACCGGTGGAGAGCATCCTGGCGCGTCACACCGTTGCCCGGGTTGTTTACGTGGGACCCGTCCTCGTTGGTCTCTTTGCTATCACCGGGGGCTGGACCGGGGCGTGGAGCGCCGCTCTGGGCCTGGCCGTTGTCATAGCCAACTTTCTGCTTGCCGGCGCCATTCTCTCGATTTCGGCAAGGATCAGCCTTCAGGCCTATCATGCCGCCGCCCTGATTGGCTTCATCCTGCGACTGGGCTTGTTCGCCGGGGCTGTCTATCTGATAGCAGCACTGGTGGATGTTGACCGATTGGCCTTCGGGATCTCAGCGGTGGTCGGATACCTCACGCTGCTGATCATCGAAGCGATTGCTGTCTCCAAGGGGAAAGAAAGGGACCTGAGTTGGACCAACTGATTCTGGCTAGCGAAGAGTGCGACGTAGTCAACGAAGTCATCTGTGCCCCCGCCGACGTCAAAGAGCTGTTCGAATTCACCGAGGTGATCTTCAGCATCGGTC
>JAZFTN010000110.1:0-3749 GCA_036446715.1 Acidimicrobiia bacterium
CGATTCCCTCTACCAACAGGCGATCCAGGCGGGACTAACACCAGAAGCACCACCAAGAGATGCCGAATGGGGCGAGCGATACTTCCACCTGACCGATCCCGATGGCCACGAACTCAGTTTCGCCACCCCCCTAGACCCGTAGACACAGACCATCGTTCCTCCGATCATAAGTGCCGTTATGTGCGGTTCAGCCCTATTCAGAGGACCACTCTCCGCATACACGGGCTAGAGACGATGTGTGTTGGTGGCGGTCAGGGATGGCGATGATCGTGGAGCGTCTCAATTAACTCCAGCGTGTGTCGCACAGCCACCCGGCCCCCAGACTGAAGATTGTGACGGGGTGTGTACAAATCGGATAAAGGTGGGTCTCGTGGTACGTTTGAGCAGCGAACTACGGAACCGGCCGGCTTCGCGTGTGTGCAGAGTGCCTGCGGATCGGACTCCTCTCCGCTCTCTTGCATCGCCGATCTGTACATCTCGGCATCCCGCTATGAACGGGATATTCCCGGCTGCTATTTGGGAGTTCCTGTAGTTATGAGTCCTGTTGTGAGTCGGAGAGAATCGTCTGGGGCTCGAACAAGCCCTTCGGGCACCGTAGGGGTCGTCGAATTCGGAGGCGTGGGAGCGTTGAAGGAACCTCCGACGCGTCCGCCACGCCTAAACACACATACGAGCCATGTCACAACTGCCCTCCTTTTGGCTGCCGGAGCGGGCAACCGCCTTGGGAACGGCTCGCCCAAATGCCTCACTGATGTGTTAGGAACACCGATTCTTGGGCACCTCGTCGCGTCGTTGGTCGAGAATGGCTTCAAGCGGCTTGTTGTCATCGTGGGCTATCGCGGTCAGCAGATCAAGGATTATCTGGACCTTCACTCCGCCGGATTGGACATTCACTACATCGAAAGCCGTCAATATGAGTCAACGAACAACATCTACTCGTTGTGGTTGGCGCGTAACTACATGACGGACCCCTTCTTACTCATCGAGTCCGACCTCGTATTCGACTCTCGCCTACTCACATCGATGCGCACCAGTGATCGGATCGCCGTAGCCGAGTTCCGTTCGCACATGCACGGGACGACAGTGTCCGTCGCCGCATCCGGAATGGTGGCCTCGTTCAGCGTCGGAGGACTTGACGGTCCTCGCCTTCCCAACAAAACCATCAACATCTACAGCTTGTCGATGGCGACATGGCACGAAGTCACTCGACGACTCGAGCTGCGAATCGCGGCCGGGAGAGTGCACGATTTCTACGAGTCTGTTTTCGGGGAAATGGCCGCTCAGGGGGTTCTGCCAATGCGAGCGGTCTGGTTTGACGATGGCCGTTGGAGCGAAATCGATACGCCGGAAGATCTGCTTGCTGCCCGGGAGCTCTTCTACGAACCGGAGTTGGCCAAAGGGGCTTAATGCCTGGAGTGACAAAACGCTGGATGAGTGCGGTTTATCGCAATCTTCCAAACATCGTTTCGATGCTCGGCGTTTTGCCACTCTCCCTTCTTCTCCTGGAAGACGGGTTTTCCTACCTCCCCGCTCTGATCGTCTACAACAACTTCATGGACGACCTGGATGGCATCCTTGCAAGAGAGCTTCAGCTTTCCAGTGACTTCGGTGCTCGATTGGACAATGTGGCCGACGCGGTCTCACACATTCTCGTTTCGTTGGTGGTTGGGGCCCACTACGGCGGAATCGTTCTCGTGTTCAGTGCTATCGCAGCGGTGGCCATTCTCATACGCGTCGTGCAGCGGCTTAACCCATCGTCGGTTTATGGAACAGGTACACCGACGAATGAGTTGATGCGTCACTTGTTGCTGCTCGTGGTTCTCCAGAATGCATTTGACCTCGACATCACGCCCTATCTGGTAGCGGTATTCGCCGTCAACGCTTTGACGATGCTTGTTCCGTTCTCGTTGCCGCACCTCATTCGCGCCAGAACGAAGTCCGTTGTTGCAATCTTGGGGGTAAATATCGTTCTTGCGGCTGCATGGCTGACTCCGGAGGCAGCGCCATTCATTGCGGCGGCGTTCTTCGGCACGTATCTGTATTCGTTGGCGGTGGGGAGCGTTTCATGGGCTCGAACGGCGCGCTAAGTGTCGGCTAAGTGGTGCTTCGTACGTTCCGAAACATCGGCCATCTGTCGGACCTGACACACTCCGTGCATGATGAACACGCTGAGCGCCCGCCCATATCAACCGGCATTATGCATGACTGTTGGTACCCGTGACGGGGACCGGCAAGGCACGTCATTGTGCGCGAGAGTTGGGGTGTGGAAGAGACCGATCTGACGACGCTGCACCTCGACGTTTACATGACGCGGGACGGCCCGTGGAATCCGGATCATGGCGAGGTCGAGATCCCCGACGATTGGGAGTTTCTGCCGTCGGGTGATGCGTTTGTGACTCGACGGGTGAAGACGGCGGGGAGGTTTTGGGTGGCGTGGCGTCCACGTGGCCGGAACCGGCCGCATCGTCGCCGGCTGGGGTTGTGGGCACCGAAGGAGACGATCGAGGCCGCTGAGGCCGAGGCAGCCGCCACCGAGACCCAGCGCTCGAAGCGCAGGGAACACAGCGCCCGGAGTCGAGCGAAACAGGAAGCCCAATACCGGGACGAGTTCGAGGAGGCTATCCGCCGGTTCCTCGCTTTCGCTCCGGAACACGTCGACCTGGCTGATGAGATTTCTGAGGAGGCAGCGACCCGGGCTGTCGAGGTGGGGAGTGGAAGGGTTGGACGCACCCGGATGCTCTCTTTGGAGGACCGCGCTTCGCTGGCGGGGCGGGCGGTGATCCGACACCGGCACACCAGCTACGAGGATGACCTCTTCGACGCGTCGATGGATGACCCATGGGACGAAGGGTTCTGGTACCGGGAGGTCAAGACGGAGGCACAACGCGCCGTGGATGACTTCCTCAACCGACATCGGGAGGCACCGGGTGTGAACCTCCAGACCGACCTTGATGGGAACCCGCCGAGCGCTGAAAAGGCGATGATTCCCCATGAGCAAACGCACCCTGATCGTCATAGCGGTCACGGCCGCATCTGATTCACCAACGAAGGCCAACCAAGGCCTCCCAAACAGGAGGTCGACCGTCGTGATCGGGTTCACGTCGCCAGTGCCACTCGTTAATTTTCGTACCCCTCTCATTTCAGTGTCAGCCACCCTGTCAACCGAGTGACAAGCAGCCCGTAACCAGGCACTACGAGGGATGCATAATGCCGGTTATGTGTGGGTGGTTTCCCGTCAGATCGGGGTCTTCGGAGGGTCCGCGAACCGGCCACGGGCCAGGGCCCAGAAGTATGGAACTCTGTTCCTCTTCGTGTCACGGCGACTGTTCAGGGATGGCTACGGAAGGGGCGTGAATTCTGCGAGGAGCAAACTCGAACGTATTGCGCACGCATCCTCGACGACGACAAACCGCAGGTTGCCGTCTTCCAGCAGGTGAATCTCATAGGTGGCGTCGGGGTTGTCGTCGCAGTCGCCCTTGGTTTGGTGCAGAAACACCGTCGTCCCCTCAAACCTGGTCTCATGAATGCCAATTGGGCGGTCCACGACCAAGTCTGGGTTCGACGAACCGTGGTAGGTCCCATCCTCAAAGAAGTGGATGTACCCTCCAAGGGCGCCTTGGCGCTCGTAGGTGGTCCCGGCGATGTCCTCAAAGGAGGTGATCGGGCCGGGTTCTACCTCCGCCACGGTTGACCCGAGGTTGCCGACGATCGCGAACGCGACTCCAACGGCTACCACGATCAGGAAGGCT
>JAZFTN010000111.1:0-17780 GCA_036446715.1 Acidimicrobiia bacterium
TCCCCTCTGCTCTGGCTTATGCCGGCATAGTTGGTGTGGACCCGGTCGTGGGCCTGTATACGGTCCCGCTGGCTCTGGTGGCCTACGCAGTGTTCGGTGGCTCGAGGCTGCTTGTGGTGGGCCCCGATGCGGCGATTTCCGCATACCTTCTATTCGGAGCACGCCTTGGAAACTACCAGATCGAATCCTGTGACAAAGTCGAGAATCCTCTCGAGATTCGGCCAGCCAACCGGCATCTGGAGAACCACAGCAACAATCGCCCATATGGATATGCCTTCAACTGCCGCTTTTTGAACGTGTATCAAAGTGCCGGTGAGATTTGGTGAACAAACTGGTATGGGTCACGCCGCCAAGACGGAGTCGAAGCGCGGCCCCCTCAAGGCCCTTCCCCGTCTCACTCCGCAGCCACCGGTTGAAGGTCTGACGGGTGATCCCGTAATACCGGCAGGTCTGAGCGACATTGCCGGTCACCTCCTCGACGTTGTGGATGACCGTCAGCCGATGCTTCACAAGCCGCTGCTGATCTCTCTCAGTCATCGATTCTCCTTATCCGATCAGAGAACCCAGATGTAACCAGTGTCCGTCAGTTTTAGACTCGCTGGATCCACTGATGAGGGGGCAGGCGTGCGAACGTTGCAATCCCCGAAACGTAGCAAACAGCCTCTTGACCAGGGGCTCTGACTGGCAGTCCCGACCGGGTTCGAACCGGCGTTTCCGGCTTGAAAGGCCGGCGTCCTAGACCACTGGACGACGGGACCAGGGTATGTGGAATGTTACGGCCGGCAGTCTTCAATCCCAAGTACGAATTCTCCGTCATACGGAGGGACTACTAGGGCCATCAATAGGGTAGAAGACCGGGAGTGATTCTTGCTGGCCGACGAAACCGAGGTCGACTCGCTTGTTGAGCTCGCTACTGACGTGGAGTCCAAGCGCCCCAGCCCTCACAACCTGCAAAAGCCTGACAACGACTCTACCAACAAGGGCGGGAAGAATCGGCCAGATGTCCTCGATGGCGCCACTCAAATACGCGACCGCCACCGGCGGTTGCGTGTGGAACCTCGAGTCAGCTCAGCAGATCACGGGCCCGGCCGATGCGCGCCAAACTGACCTCCTGGCCCACGGCGGCGAGGGACTCGAACAGCGGTGGGCTGACCGACGACCCGGTGACGGCGACTCGCAGCGGCTGAAGTGCCTTGCCGACCCCGATCGCCATCCCCTCGATCATCGAGCGAAGAGCCACCTCGATCGACCCCGTTGACCAGTCGCCGAGCTCGGACAGGACCAACCTGGACCGGTCAAGGATCTCCCCCACCCCCTCTGTGGTCATCACCTTGTTCCACGACTTCCCGTCGTACTCATCGACGTCGTTGAAGAGGAATATGACCTGCTCACCCGCTTCGGGAAGCAGCTTGGTGCGCTCCTGTACCAGTGGGGCGATTTCCTCAAACGTGCCCCATTCCTCCTGAGACAGCGGGCGACCGACAGCCGATTCGACATACGGGCGAACCAACTCGTTGAACTCCTCGGAGGCCATCGCCCTTACGTACTCACCATTGATCCAGGCAAGTTTTTCCGGGTCAAACGCAGCCGGGTTCTTGTTGACATCGTTGAGATCAAAGGCCTCCACGGCCTCATCACGGCTAAACACGGTGGTCTCAGCATCCGGCGACCACCCGAGGATTGCCAGGTAGTTGAAGACTGCATCCGAGAGGAAACCGCGGTCCCGATAGTCACTCAAAGCGGTGGCCCCGTGACGTTTGGATAGCTTCTTGCCATCAGTCCCGAACAACAGCGGTAGGTGGGCGTACGCCGGCTCGACATGGCCCATCGCCCGGGTCAGCAGGATGTGTTTCGGGGTCGAAGGTAGGAGGTCCTCACCACGGGCGACATGGGTTATCTCATAGTCGACATCGTCAACGGTCGACGCCAGGTGATAGGTGGGGGTTCCGTTGCTTCGCAGGATGACAAAGTCGTCGATATCCTGAGGCTCGAATCTGACCTCGTCACGAACTAGATCGTCGAACACCACCGGAGCATCCTGGGGCACGGAAAGGCGGATTACACCCGACTCGCCAATAGTGTCGGGTCTCCGGATGTAGTGACCGGGGTGCTTGCCCTCCTTCTGGGCCTTCCTGCGCAGCGACTCCAACTCCTCGGTTGATCGGTTGTCGTAGTAAGCGGCGTCCGACTCGACCAGCGAGTGCGCCACGCCCTGGTAACGCTCCAGCCGGTCGGACTGGCGGTATGTGCCGTGTGGGCCACCAACACCGATGCCCTCGTCCCAATCGAGGCCAAGCCAGCGGAGGGAGTCGAGGATCTCCTCCTCGAACTCGGCGGTGGATCGCTCCCGATCGGTGTCGTCGATACGCAGAATGAAGGTCCCGCCTGTGTGCCGGGCGTAGAGCCAGTTGAAGAGCGCTGCCCGAGCGGTACCAACGTGCAGCGTCCCCGTCGGTGACGGAGCCATCCGAACTCGAACGGTCATTGAGATACGACTCGATTGGTCAGAGTCCCGATGCCGTCGATCTCAACCTCCATCACATCACCCGGCTCGACTTTGCTCACACCCGAAGGTGTTCCGGTGAGAACCACATCGCCGGGCAGAAGTGTCATGAAGGCCGTTATATATTCGAGTATCTCGGCCACACCGAACACCATGTCCGACGTGAAGCCGGCCTGACGGACCTCTCCGTTGACCTTGCAGATCACCGCCAGACGCTCCAGCGGGTCGAGCTCGGTCTCGATTGCCGGGCCGAGCGGGCAGAAAGTGTCAAAGCCCTTCGCCCTGGTCCACTGGACGTCCTTTGCTTGCAGGTCGCGAGCTGTGACATCGTTGGCCGCGGTGTATCCAAAGATGTAACGGGAAGCATCCTCGGCCTTGATGTTTCGAGCAGGGCGGCTGATGACCACTGCAAGCTCGGCCTCGTGGTGAACCTCATTGCTGATTCGCGGGTGGACCACGGCCGCGTTCTGACCGATGACCGAAGTCGCGGGCTTCATGAAGATCAGCGGTTCCTCGGGGATCTCGCCATCCATCTCATCAACATGGTCTTCGTAGTTCTTCCCTACACAAAGGACCTTGGTCGGAATCACCGGAGAAAGGAGACTGACGCTGGACCAGGGGACGACAGTCTCGGTTGGCTCCCAAGCAACGAACGGAGAGCCCTTGTAGACAACTACGCCTTCGGCATCGGCGACCCCATAGGCGATGTCGTCGCCGGCTTTCATTCGAACGATCTTCATGAGGGAGAGAACGTCACCCCTTGTCGGATAGCCGGTATGCGTAGCGAATCTGTTCCATCTTGTTGACGATCAGATCGCGGTCGATGTCAGCCACGGCCACCTCACCTGGTCGCTTCTCGTGTGGGACGGCAGCCAGCCATCTTTCGCGACGCTCTATCAGCTCGGGTTCGGCTTCTTCGCCGTATCCGCAGAGAAAAAGCGCCACGTCGATGTCCTCCGGGACGGGAGCCCGGCCGCAAGCAGACGCCCTGGCCATCACGAGACCCGTCACTACGGACTCGAGTCGTGGGTCGTCGGTGGGCAGATCAGCGTTGGCCACCAGCCGCAAAGCCCACCCGGGATCGGGCCCGGCATGACCGAAACGTCCACCATCTGGTATGTCAGACGGCCCTGACGGAATCCCGGGCTTGGTTGAGCGCCACTTGCTGGCAGGAGCGGGTTCGAGATCTTGTCGCGGCCTCGCTGTCTCGCTTATCTCCACGTTTGGCTGCTGTGCCATCAGCGACTCACTAAACGAAGCTGAGCCAATGCTTGTAGTCGTCGAGCTTGCCGGCGACGGCGGCAGCAAAGAGGTCCTGCGCCTTTCTGGTGATCGGACCGGGCTCACCGGGTCCGACTGTTCGGCCATCGATCTCCCTGACTGGCGTCACTTCGGCGGCTGTACCGGTGAGGAACACCTCGTCCGCGGTGTAAAGGGCTCCACGGGCAAGATCCACCTCGCGCACCTCCACGTCTTCTTTTCTCAGAAGCTCCATGACGGAGTTGCGGGTGATGCCCTCCAAGATTCCTGACGACACCGAGGGCGTGTGGACCACACCGTTGCTCACGGTGAAGAGATTCATCCCGCTTCCTTCCGAAACCGTCCCACCGTCGTTGAGCATGATCGCCTCATCGACGCCGGCTCGCAGCGCCTCCTGCTTGGCGAGAACCGAGTTGAGGTATCCACCTGAGCCCTTTGCGGTCGGAATGAGCGATGTGTGCGAGATCCGTCTCCAGCTCGACACCATCGCCGTGATGCCCTGGAGAACTCCTTCTTCTCCGAGGTAGGCGCCAAACGAAAAGGCACCCATCATGGTGTGGACCGGTGTATCGCCTGGGTTGATCCCGATGGCACCAAGTCCGTAGAAAACCTGGGGCCGAATGTAGGCCGACTCCAACTCCGTGACCCGCAAGAGCTCCAGACACGCCTCGTCGAGCTCCGCGGCGGTGTACTGCATGGGAATGCCATATGCGCGAGCCGAAGCTTCGAGACGGACCATGTGATCGTGAAGCCTGAATACTGCCGTCCCCTCCGGGGTGTCGTAGGCCCGAATACCCTCGAAGACACCCGTCCCGTACTGCAAAGCGTGCGATAGAAAGTGGACTGTGGCGTCGTCCCAGGACACGAATTCGCCGTCACTCCAGATATGAGATGCTGGTTCCATTGGCTAAAGGCTATACGCAACCGGCCCACACCAAAAACGGCTTCTAGGCTCGCCACCCATGCATCGTCTCGTCGCGTCCTGGTTCGGCACCGGTCTGCTCCTCGGGAAGGTCCGTGGAAACGACTCGGGGTCCGGCACAGTTGCTTCGCTCTTCGCCGCTGTCATTGCCCTCTTCATTGGTGCACGCTTTGACTGGGTGGCCCAAATCGTTGCGACGGTAATCATCGTCGTCCTGAGCGTCTGGTCTGCCGGTCGATTTGTCGAGGACGAGGGCGACGCAGGCTGGATTGTGATCGATGAGGCAGCCGGAATGTTCCTGGCGCTGATCGGCCTTAGTCTCTGGCCGGGGTCGATTGTCGCTTTCGTCGTCTTTCGGGCTGCGGACATCTTCAAGCGCGGCTTCCCTGGTGTTGCCGCCGCCGAGCGTCTCCCGGGAGCCATCGGTGTCACCACTGACGACCTCGTCGCCGGGCTCTACGCACTGGCGGCCGGCCACATCGTCCAGACGTTGTTCTAAAATCGCCGGATACGGAGGTGCAAATGGAGTGGCAAGTGTCCACAATCGTGGCGGGTATCGACGGTTCGGAAGGAAGCGACCGGGCGGCGGAGCGTGCTGCTGCAATAGCCAGGCATTGGGATGCACGCCTGCTTCTCGTAACGGTTGTTCGCTCCCCCGAAGGCTGGTGGGGCATTGGCGGTGCTCCCCCGTCGCCGGAGGCTCTCTCGACCGCGCTCGTCGAAGGCCACACCGAACTTCTCGCCGACACGGAGAGTGGGCTCGATCTGGAGGGAATCAACTACGAGACCATCGTAGAACTAGGTGATCCCGTCAGTCGGCTGATAGCTGTTTGCGAGATCAACGAGGCCGACGTGCTCGTAGTTGGGCGTCGTGGTGCCGGACTGGCGGAAAGAGTGATTCTCGGATCGGTTGCCGACCGGCTCGCCCACTTGGCATCCTGTCCGGTCCTGGTCGTTCCTTAGGGCTCGACAGTCACACCACGCCAGAAGGCAACGTAATCCTTGATCTCGGTAGCTGCCTGTGAAGGCGAGGGGTAGTACCAGGCAGCATCGGCGTTGGATTCTCCGTTGACCATGATGTCGTAGTAACTCGCCTTGCCCTTCCAGTAGCAACGTGTGTGCTTCCCCGAGTCGGCGAAGTAATCCCGGTTGATCGACTTGGGTGGGAAATAGTGGTTGCCTTCGACGACGATCGTCTCGTCACTCTCGGCAAGAACCGCACCGTTCCAAACGGCTTTGGGCATTCTTCTTCCTATCGCTGGCTCGCTCACATCGAAACCGGCTCGATGGACGGCGTATTCCTCCTACTCTCAAATCGTGCCAACCGTCGTGATCATTCCGGTCAAGTCGTTCCGCCTCGGCAAACAGCGGCTGGCCTCTGCCCTCGAAGACGTACAGCGATCACGTCTCGGGCGAGCCCTGGCAACCCACGTGGCCGAAACCGTTGAACAAGCTGGGCTTCTAGCCATGTTCGTCACCGACGATCCAGACGTGGCCGCCTGGGCCACCTCGACGGGATTCCCATCGCTGCCGGACTCAGGGCAAGGCCTCAACGCAGCCGCCGCCGCGGGTGTCGAGTGGGCGAGTCAGTCGAGGAGCCGCTGGATCGTCCTCCACTCCGACCTCCCCTTCCTCAACACTGAAGACCTCCATGCGCTGACCCAGCCCGACGGCGATGTCATCGCACCTTCGTCGGACGGTGGCACTTCGGCCATTTCTGCTCGCCGGCCGATCGAGTTTGCTTTCGGGCCCGCCAGCTTTCACAAGCACCTGGCACGCCTCGACTCGCCACAGATCGTCACCCGACGAGGTTTCCTGCTCGACGTCGACTCACCCGCTGACCTGGCTTCTGCCCTCTCTCACCAGCGAGGGCGCTGGATGGAGAGGGCTCTCGAGTGACCAGCGATGAGATGACGACCACCATGCGGAGCTGGCTGAATCTGGCAGTCGCCGCCGTGGGTCCTGAGAAACTGACATCTGATGCCCTTGCTGGTAGCGGGGATGGCCCCACGCTGCTCATCGCCATCGGAAAAGCCGCGACGGCGATGTGTTTGGGAGCAGAGCGGGCGTTGGGCGAAGTCAGTGGGATATGCGTGACCAATACTCCAGGAACGGTGCCCGATGGGGTCGAGCTTCTCATCGGAGACCACCCGATTCCCGGAGACGCCAGCTTCGAAGCAGGAAGACGCGTGCTCGAAATCGCTCGATCGGCAAGTGGGCGTTGCGTGGCACTCATCTCAGGTGGTGGGTCGGCCCTCTGTGAGCAGCCACTTCCCGGAGTCGACCGGTCATACCTCCAGGAGGTCAACCGAATGCTTTTGGATGGGGGCGCATCGATCGAGGAGACCAATCTGGTTCGACAGCATCTGTCGGCCATCAAGTGCGGTGGGGTGGCGAGAGCCATCCCGGGGCATTTCGAGACCTACTTGATCTCCGATGTTGGTGGGGCTGAGCCAGGTCTGGTCGCGTCAGGCCCAACCATTCCCACGACACGGAACCCGACTCGAGCGGCTGTGGTCATGAAGCGATTCGGCATCCCCATCCCCGCTCCGGTTCGGAGTGCCATCAACATGGCGATACCGAGGCCCCTTTCTGCAAGTGTCGAAGTGCTGGCCGACGGGCGGACCGCGGCAAGAGCGGTGATTGATGCTGCTCGGGAAGAGGGCCTCGAGTCCCGTGTCACTGAAAAGTGGGTAGAGGGCCCGGTTGACACGGCCCTGAGCGAGTTCTTCGCCGGATCGGGAACCGGAGTGACCGTTGCCGCCGGCGAGGCCACGGTGAACGTCGCAGGCGAAGGTGTCGGTGGTCGCAATTCCCACGCAGCTCTCCTCGCGGCGACTCGACTCAAGGGTCATGAGGGTTTGTTTGCTTCTCTGGCCACCGATGGCGTCGATGGGCGATCAGATTCGGCAGGAGCCATCGTTGATGGTTCCACCATCGACCGGGGAGGAGACCCGGAGGGAAGTCTTGCCAACTTCGACTCGGCGCGTTATCTCGATCGCACCGGCGACCTGATCAGAATGGGACCAACTGGGACCAATGTGGCTGATCTTTGGGTGCTCTGGCGACCATGAGTTCGACAGAGAACCTATATTGATCCGGCATCTCGTCTGAAGGATTCATGGAAAAGACAGTCGTCATCACAGGAGGAACGGGGGGTCTGGGGACTTCTTTGGTGAGACGTCTCATGTTCGAGGACTATCGCCTCGCCGTCACCTACCTGCTCCCCGATGAGGCAAGGGAGTTCGAACAGGAATTCGAGGTGGACGAGGATCGGTTAATACTGACCAGGGTCGATGCCACCAACCCCGATGCTGTCGAGTCACTTTTCAAAGACGTATCCGACAAGTGGGGGGCGATTCACGGCGTTTGTTCACTTGTGGGCGGATGGGCCGGGGGTCGTGACGTTGAGGAGACCGACGACGTGCGTCTCGAGCGAATGCTCGACATCAATCTTCGATCGGCCTTCTATGCCGCCCGGGCTGCCGTCCCCTACCTCAAAGAAGCAGGCTGGGGAAGGGTCATCCTGGTTGGCAGTCGAGCTGCCATCGACTTCCCGGAGGGCCAGGTCGCCTTCAACATCGCCAAGGCCGGGGTGGTCGCCCTTGGTCGCAGTCTGGCCCAGGAACTGGAGGGCTCAGGCGTAACAGCCAATGTGTTGATGCCGTCGGTAATCGACACTCCCGTCACCAGACAGACCCTGCCCTACGCCGACTACGTCAACTGGCCGACTCCGGACGAGATCGCAGCCGTCGCCCAGTTCATGCTCAGCGATGAGTCAGAAGTCATCAACGGTGCTCTGATACCGGTTTACGGCCGCGCGTAGAGCTCGACCCACTCGCCATGGGGGTGAGCCTGACCAATCTCCCGGCGTCCAGAGCCATCATCGACGGTAAGCCTTGTCCAATCGTCGGAACGAGGCAGCAACTCGAAGGAGACCCGATGGATCGATCGTGTCTGTCTGCCGACAGCGCCGGTCTCGTCGATCCGAAGCCGCCCCTCGACGGTGAGCTGGTTCATCGCAAAGGAGTTCATCACCACCGCCGGCTCAACTTGGGGCAGGTCGGCAAGCACCTTACCAAGGGTCAACAGAGCGTCTTCTATGACGAACTCGACTCGAAGACCGGCTAGTAGATCGAGCGCTGATCGAAGACGCTTTCTTCGTTGGTGATGCTCCGGCCAGACGAGTGCCTCGAGCCACGCTCTCTGTTCGACATCCCCGGGATCAATCGGATTGAGATCGACCAGTCCGGGTCAGCACCTCGATGTCGTGCAGGCGTGGAGCCGCTCCCCTCAACTCTGTCTCCAGGAGAAGCGACCCGGATGGGCCCCACTCCAGATAGTCCCACCGGTAGCGGTATCGATCGATGGCGAGGTTGAGACCGGCGCTGGTTCCGATATCAACGAGGTGAAATGAGTCGAACGATGCGTCCATGACGGCTGGGAGCAGCGCCACGCATCGGCGGCACTCGTTGGTCTGGGTGTACCGCGAAGCGCCGATCGTGACAATCTCGGCCTCGTTGGCGAGAACGAAGTCGGTGAACTGCCGATCAACCTGAGTGAGGGGACGGGGATGCTCGGTGAGACTGGGATAGAAGTACGCCAACTCAGGGGCCCCGCCTTCCATCAGCAGAAACTGGACCGCTACGAAAAGAACGTTGGTTCTGGGGGTGTGCCCGATCAGGTTGCTGACACGCATCAAGTCCGGATTGGAGGCGATCACGTCGATCAGATGTGCATAAAGGGGAGGATCGTATGCGTGTTTGGCCCAGCCCCGAACGTAATCAGCCGTGAGTGGAGGGGGCGCCCTCAGAACACGTCCCGCCGGTATGCCGTGGCAAGAGCGTCGGCGTACTCATTCCACCTGTACCCGCTGTGAGCTTTGATCCACTGGATCTTCGCCTCGGATCTCCCCTGGGCAAGGGCGTAAACCTCCTGAACCAATTCGAGATTGGCAATCGGTCCGGGTGATTTCTTCTTCCAACCCTTCTCCTTCCATCCCGTCGCCCACTTGGTGATGATGTTGACGACCAGTTGGGAGTCCGTGTAGACGTCAACGGGAGAATCGGCGGGAATCATTTGGAGACCGGCGATCATCCCCCTGAGCTCCATGCGATTGTTGGTCGTGTGAGTTTCGGACCCGTAATCCTGACTGACCATCTGATCATCAACTACCAGGACGGCGCCCCAACCGCCCGGACCAGGATTGCCCTCAGACGACCCGTCTGTGAAGACACCCGTCCTAGGGCCCTCGGTGAATCTAGCCAGCACCTCTGATGTCGACATGTCGTGATTCTTGGTCACCGACGAGGTCCTCGAATTGTCGCCCTGATCCGAGGTAGCGGAGTTGCGACAGTCGAGGCACTGCTTGGGAGTCCACCCCGGGTACTGGTCGAGTATCTCCGGTCGAAGTTCGAAAGACTTGCCACAGGTCTGGCAGGTGAACAACGGTTCACCCGACCTTCTCGAAGACAGACACAAACTGAGGCATCTTGAACAGGTTGAATTCGTGATGCGTCTCTGAGAGGCCAAACGGCTCCATCATGCGGCGAAGCTTGGAAGGCCACAGTCTGTGGCAATGAACCTCTCGTGCTTTGAACGGTGTGCCGTGAAGGATCATTGAAGTCGGAATCGCGTAGAGACCCATTACCGGCTCAGCCGGATAAATGTGAAGAGCGCTGCCTCCCGGCTTGAGCACACGAGCCATTTCGGAGATGGCCTGGTCGAGAGGAGGTATGTGCTCGAGCGCATGCACAGACAGCACCACGTCGAAGCTCTCGTCGTCGAATTCGAGGTCCTCTCCTTTCATGTACAGCACACGGTCGGTGCCGGCGATCTCGGAAGCCTTGGGATTGGCATCGACACCGGTTATGTCGATCCCTCTGTCGGCGAGGCGTTTAGTGAGATGACCCTGCCCACACCCGACCTCGAGTACGCGTTGACCATCGCTGAGGGACAACAACCGATCCACCTTGTCGAGATGGGATGGGTCCCAGCGATTGATCGTCACATAACGACGGGAGTCGTATTCGTGCATCCGGTTATGGGAGCGCTTCGAGATGGGTCGCCACTGCGTAGTCGAGGATCTCCGGGCCCCGGTCCGTGATGGCGACATGTGAGACCGAAGTGTTCGCCGGAGTGAACAGAGACTCGGCATGAGTGTCGTTGGTCATCGTCAGAGACGATATATAGGCGCGAATCGCACCGCCATGAGCGACAACGACTGTTGGCTCCTCCATAGCGGGTTTCAGCCCGGTGACGGCGTTGGAGATGCGGGAGCTCAGCTCACCCCAGCTCTCGCCGGTCTTACCTCGCTTAAGATCGACTCCCTCGCGAAAGATCGACTCCAACTCCCCTGGCCACTGTTCGGAGATCTCCGCGGTGGTGAGACCTTCCCAATTGCCCATGGAGAGCTCTTTGAGATCGTCGACTGCAACAACGCCGTTGGCAGCCACATATCCGGCCGTTGAGCAGGCTCGCTTCAGTGGAGACGAATAGACAGTGCTCGACTGGCCATACCAATCCCCCAGCGCCTCTGCTTGACGACGCCCCAGATCGTCCAGATCCCAATCGCCCTGGCCCTGCCATCGCATTTCGACATTGGCACGTGTGCGGCCGTGACGAATCAGCGCCATGACCGGGTCGCCTTGGGCAAGGCTGGCTTCGACAAGTTGAGACCGGGGACCAAAATGGCCGGTGTCGTTGAAAGACGTCATCCTGGGGCCGCCGAACTGCCACACAATCCGGGTGATCGCCGTGTTCGAGGTGAAAGCGTGTACCCGATGATGCTCTCCGGCTATGTGTCGATGGAGAACCGCCTGAAGAAAGCCACCATGGGTGACGACAATTGCCTTCTGGTCCTCCCCTAATGACTCGGCCAATCGATCAACGGCTGACAGCGCTCGTCTGCCGGCCTCGTTGAGGCTCTCGCCGGTGCCACCCATAGGTATCGTTCGGGTGGTGACGGCCTCGTCGAGCTCATCACCGTGCTCGGCCCGGATCTCGTCGAGTTTCATCCCCTCCCAGCGCCCGAGATCGATCTCGATGAAGTCCTCAACGATCTTGATTTCTGAGGCGAACGATTCGGCGGTCTTTCGTGCCCTTTCCAGCGATGAGCTGACGACCATATCGAAATCCCACTCGGAGAGACGTTTCCCGAGGGCCTCGAGACTGTCCTCACCGCGTGATGAAAGCGGGCCGTCAGTTCGACCATTCCACACGCCGTCGATGTTGGCCTGTGACTCGGCGTGAAGAACGAAGATGATTTCTTTCAACTTGCTCCTGGATCAGTACGGGATCATGAATGATGGTCTCCTGGTCTCAGAATACGAATCGACCGATTGACACCTAACTCTACATATGTAGAGTTACAGTAATGCCACGACGACCTTCTTCGCAAACCCAGGCCGTCTGTTCGGTGTTCCTTGAAACTCCGGGGGATTGGCTGCACGGATACGACATCTCCAAGCGTCTCGGCATTGCGTCCGGGACGCTCTATCCGATCCTGATGCGTCTCAGTGATCGTGGCCATCTGGAGGCCGAATGGGCCGAATCACCAGCCTCGGGACGACCACCCCGTCACATCTATCGACTGACCACGTCCGGAAAGGGCTGGGCTGGCGGAGCCCTGGCCGGAAGGCAACAGCCTGAAATGAAACCGGCTGAGGGTCTGGCGTGAAACGCAAGGCCTTTCTCCGGCTGCTCCCGGCCATCGAGAGTGGGGCCAGGCACTCTTGGCCGAGATGGCGGAGACCGACACGTCGTCGGAGAAGGTGCGTTGGATTCTCGGTGGCGGGCATCTCATTGCCTGGTCATGGCTCGATTGGATGACGAAAGGAGACATCATGCGGACCGTTCTGGCAACTCTTTCGGTGATCAACGTTGCGTTTGGCCTCTTCGTTGGGGCGCTTTTCTTCTTGACCGAAAGCAACCCGATAGTGGTTCTTCTGCTCGCTGTCGGCCTCACAACTCAGGGTGGCTACACCCTTTGGTACATGAGCCGCCGATCTAAGTCGAGCGAGCCCTGGTCGTCTCGGGTATTGCTAACCGGCGAGACCATTGCCCTTCTCATCGGTGTCGGTGGTTTCACAATCGCAGTGGTCAACAACATCAACCCGGCCAACGGTGACTACGAATACGGACCGATAGCCGTCGCGGGGCTCATCGCAGCCCAGGCTTTCGCAGCGTTGTTGATCTCCGCGGATACCGGTGTCAGGCATACGCCCACACTCTCTGACTAAACGCCAACCGCCGTTACGGCCGGCCCTATTCAGGCCGTGGGCCAGCTCTGAAGCCAAGCGGTCTAACCGCGGGTCAGCCGATGAATGCCGAGGCGAAGATCAGAGAGACGATGGTCATCACCTTGATGACGATGTTCATCGACGGACCGGAAGTGTCCTTGAAAGGATCGCCAACGGTGTCGCCGATCACTGCGGCGGTGTGGGCGTCGCTTCCTTTGCCGCCGAAAGCGCCGGCCTCGATGAACTTCTTGGCGTTGTCCCATGCCCCGCCGGCGTTGGCCATGAAGATGGCCAGGAGGAAACCGGTGACCAGAGCCCCGCCGAGCAGACCGCCAAGGGCCTCGACGTCGATGAACCCGACGATCAGCGGTAGGGCAATTGCCATTGACCCCGGTAGGACCATTTCCCTGAGAGCGCTCTTGGTGGCGATATCGATGCAAGTCGTGTAATCCGGCTTGGCCTCGGGATCTCCCTCTCTCAGGCCGGGAATCTCGCGGAACTGACGTCGGACCTCCTCGATCATCTGGGTGGCAGCGCGACCGACCGCATTCATCGTGAGGGCAGCGAACAAGAACGGAAACATCGCCCCAATGAACAGGCCGATCATCGTTGGTGCCCGCGAGATGTCGATGTGTTCGAGTTGGACTGCTTTCGTGAAAGCACTGAAAAGTGCCAGCGAAGTCACCGCGGCTGATGCAATCGCAAAACCTTTCGCCACGGCTGCGGTCGTGTTGCCCAGCGAGTCGAGGGCGTCGGTCGCTTTGCGGACCTCGGGGTCGAGATGGGCCATCTCGGCTATACCTCCGGCGTTATCGGCTATTGGGCCGTAGGCATCTACCGAGATGGTGATGCCGAGAGTGGCTAGAACACCAATCGCCGCAATGGCGACGCCATAGATGCCACCGTCGACCCCCATCGCCCACTCGCCCGCAAAGAATGCGACTCCGATACCGGTGGCGACAACGGTGACCGAGAATGCGGCCGATCTCATGCCTTCGGCAATCCCGGAGATGATCACGGTCGCCGGGCCGGTCTGGGCCTGGCGAGCGATCTCCTTGACCGTCTTGTAGTGGTCTGAGGTGAACCACTCCGAGATCTTCCCGACAAACCAGCCGACGACCAGACCGGCCACAACGGCGAACCAGATGCCGAGCCAATTGTCGACCTTGTCACCGAAGATCCACGCGGCCAATCCGGCGACACCGAGTGCTGTGGTGACCATGGCGAAGTTGGTGCCACGGTGAAGTGCTGCGGCTAGGTGGTCCTCATCCTTCGCCTTCACCAGGAAGGAGCCGATCATCGAGGCGAACATCCCCAGTGCGGCTACCGCGAGAGGAAAGATGATCGCCTCGGCCTGGAACTCGCGACCTGTGAAGACGAGGGCGGTGTAGGCGATTGGAGCCACGATGGCCCCGACGTAGGACTCGAAAAGGTCGGCACCCATTCCTGCGACATCACCGACGTTGTCACCGACGTTGTCGGCGATGACGGCCGGATTGCGGGGGTCATCCTCGGGGATTCCGGCCTCGACCTTCCCGACAAGGTCGGCGCCGACATCGGCAGCCTTGGTGTAGATACCCCCACCGACACGAGCGAACAGTGCGATCGAGGATCCTCCCAGCCCGATGGCGGTGATGATGTTCACCCACTCGGGCTCATCGAGAAGCTGCTGGAAGACCAGAAATCCCAGACCCACACCCAACAGACCCAGCCCGGCAACGGTGAACCCCATCACGGCTCCCCCGCGGAACGCAATCGGCAGAGCAGCAGTGATCCCCCCGGTTCTAGCGGCTTCGGTGGTGCGGGAGTTGGCCGCGGTGGCGACACGCATCCCGACGAACCCGGCCAAAGCCGAAAGGGCTGCGCCAAAGACGTATGCGATCGCTCCCCAGGGTCGGCCCCAATCGAGAAGCGAAGCAATCAAGACCGCCATCACCAGAACAAAGACCGATATCCATATGTACTCGCGCCTCAGGAAAGCCATTGCGCCGGTGCGGATGGCGTCGGAGAGCTCGACCATCCGCTCGTTGCCACGAGGGGTGGCCAGCACCGCACGGCTGTAATAGACAGCCAGCAAGAGAGCAAGGGCCCCAGCGACAAGCGCTATGTACAGAATCGTTTCCGTCATGTTGAGAATTCCTCCGGGAAAGACAAGGGTTCAGAAGCGCCGCCGGAGTATAGGGAGAGGCCCCGCCTCACGAGAAGCCGTCTTGACCTGGTCCTCGACGTCGGCTGATCCTGGCTTCTCGCTCTGGGTGATTACTTGAGTTCGATTCCCGTCCTCATCCGAGTCCGGGTGCGCCCGCGTACGCCGAAAGGACTGGTTGTCCTCCGAGGTGAGCGTAGAGGACCGTCGAACCGGGTGGAATCTCGCCGGACCGGATCATGCCGATGAGCCCGGCCATCGATTTTCCTTCGTAGACGGGGTCGGTGAGCATGCCTTCGGTGCGGGCTGCGAGGTGAATCGCGTCGACAGTTTGCTCATCGGGTATTCCGTAGGCGGGGCCTTCGTACCCGGGGACCACAATGATCTCGTTGTCCCGAAGGTCTCGGTCGAGACCGATTATCGTGGCGGTGTTGTTGGCGATTCGAGTGACTTGATCGGTGGTCTGGTCCAGCGTTGCCGAAGCGTCGATGCCAATTACTCGGCGATCGTCGTGGTCTTCGAGGGCGAAGCCGGCGATCATGCCGGCGTGAGTCGACCCGGTCACGGTGCACACGACGATGTGATCGAAGAAGACGTCGTATTCGATTTCTTGATCGGCAACCTCGAGTGTCCAGTTGGCGAAGCCGAGACCGCCGAGCGGATGATCGGACGCTCCGGCGGGTATTGAGTAAGGCGTACCGCCGGCGGCTTCCACCGATTCGATGGCGCTCTTCCAGCTATCACGGATGCCGATATCAAAGCCAGCCGGGTCTATGCGGATGTCGCCTCCCAAGATCCGGGTGAGTTGGATGTTGCCGACCTTGGCGTAGGCCATGTCGGGCCAATCGACCCAGCCCTCCTGCACCGTGACGGCCTTCAGACCAAGGTGGCATGCGACCCCGGCTACCTGTCGGGTGTGGTTCGACTGAATCCCGCCAATCGATACCAAAGTGTCGCAGCCCTCGGCAAGGGCTTCTGCAACGAGATACTCGAGCTTTCGGACCTTGTTCCCACCGAAGGCGATGCCGGAGTTGCAGTCCTCGCGTTTGGCCCAGATCTCAACCTTTCCCCCGAGTGCTTCGCTCAGACGTCGCAACGGGTGAATCGGCGAGGGTCCAAAGAGAAGGGGAATCCGTGGAAAGTCGTCGAGGCTCATTGTGTGGTCCTTCCAAGAGTCGGCGGTAATGCGAACCCAATCGGTTGGCGGCGACGCTACGCCTCTGATCCGTCGAGAGCCTGCGGCCCGGGGCGTTGACCTCAGGATCGTTGTGCTGGCTGGTCCGAGGATGCCTCAACAGCCGAGGGCGTAGCTGACCGCCGAGCACACATTGCCCATCGTGAGCTCATCCACAGTTCCGATGTAGCTGGTGAGCGAGGATCGGGGGAGAGTATGGAGGCCGTCGCAGTTGATCACTGACGGCTGGTCAAGTCCGACATCTTGATGATCGAATTCGACTTCGGCTGCGAGCCCGCGAATCGACGTGGTGACCTCAGCAATAGTGACGAGTTGGCGGACGTCGATCACCTCGGGACGCGTCAGGATCAGTACGGGTCGCGACTTGCCGCCGGACTGAGCCAGCCAGATCTCAGCTTGCATCATTATTCGGTCCACGCTTCGACGTCGTTCCAGAACGGATCCGGCCGTTCCGGAACCCGTTCGTACGCCGCTCGGTCGGCCTCGGCCAACGCGGCGCGCACTGCGGAGGCGACTCCTTCACGAGCGGCCGCCGAGATGTTGATATCGAGTTGACGAGCACGTTCGGCCAGCGTGTCGTCGAGGGTGAACGTCGTCCGGATTGAAGCCATACCTAAATGCTAGCACCGAGTGATGGCGTGTTCGAGTGCCTACCAATGGACACAAGCTCGCGCAGCCAGCCTTCCTGCTCACGCCAAGAGATCTGTCGGTGGCAGCCGATACGTTGTGTTCATGGGGAAGAAATGCCAGGTAGAAGGATGCAATACCACTGCCGTGACACGTGGATACTGCGAGATGCACCATCGGCGGGTGTTGAGGACAGGGCGTTCGGGTCCCGTCGGGCCGCTGCGGGAGCGGGGCGAGTGCAAAATCGACGGCTGTGCGAAGGAGGTCGATGCCAAAGGCCTCTGTCACGGTCACTACCAACGACTGCTCAGACACAGCGCGTTGGATCTCGACACGCCGCTGCGTGAACCAGGCGCCTCCTGCACCGTGGCTGGATGTGATCGCCCTCACAAGGCAAAAGGCTTTTGCGCCGCCCATTACAAACGCGTTCTCGCTCATGGCGACCCTCTGGTGGACGTGCCCATCAGGAAAGTTAGGGGTGTAGGCACGATTGCACACGACGGCTACCGGTACGTACCGGTACCAGCCGAGTTCCGTCACCTGACCAAAAACGCAGCGTGGGTCGGCGAGCATCGACTCGTGATGGCGCATCATCTGGGTCGAGCCTTGGCTTCCGACGAACAGGTCCATCACATCAATGGAGACAGATCCGACAACGCTCTCGGCAATCTGGAGCTGTGGTCGACATCTCATCCCAGTGGCCGGCGGATAGAGGATCTGCTTGAGTTCTGTATGGTGATGCTCGACCGGTACGGCGACCAGTTCGGGTTACTCGATCGACAGTAGGGACCCTCCGAGAGTTCGTGGTCCAGAGTCAAGAAGTCTCTGACCAGGGGTTATGCAGTCCCGAGCGGGTTCGAACCGCCGTTTCCGGCTTGAGAGGCCGG
>JAZFTN010000112.1:0-18303 GCA_036446715.1 Acidimicrobiia bacterium
TTCGTAGAGCCGTATCAGGGTGCGGCCACCGGGGTCGGCGGCATAATCAGAGATATCTTCACGATGGGCGCAAGACCAATCGCCCTGTGGGATCAGATCCGTTTTGGCCCGCTCGATCAGCCCAAGAACCGATACCTTTTCAAAGGCGTCGTCGCGGGAATCGCCGGATATGGGAACGCTGTCGGAGTCCCAACGGTAGGCGGAGAAGTCGAATTCGATGATTGCTACTCGGGGAACCCCCTGGTCAACGTGATGTGCCTGGGAATCCTCCGCAAAGAGCAGCTGGTACTCGGCACTGCCGGAGAACCCGGCACCATCGCCGTGCTGCTGGGCAGGGCCACCGGTCGAGACGGGATAGGTGGAGCTTCGGTCCTGGCTTCCGCCTCCTTCGACGACGAATCCGAGGAGAAGCGGCCAAGCGTCCAGGTAGGCGACCCATTCGAGGAGAAGAAGCTGATCGAGGCGTGTCTCGATCTCTACGAGCTTGGTCTGGTCGTCGGTGTCCAGGATCTGGGCGCCGCCGGTCTCTCCTGTGCCACTTCCGAGCCGGCAGGACGAGCCGGCGTGGGGATGGAGGTCAACCTCGACGCCGTGCACACACGGGAGTCCGGCATGACAGCGTCCGAACTGCTCATGTCTGAGTCACAGGAGCGAATGATGGCGTTCGTGTCGCCCGACAAGGTCGAGCGGGTGCTGGCAGTGGCCGAGAAGTGGGAGATCGACTCGGCGGTGGTCGGGAAGGTGAAGCCGGGAGGAACACTCACCATCAGGCACAACGGTCAGGTAGTGACCGAAGTCCCCGCGGCATCACTGGCCGACGCCGCCCCCCTCCTTGATCGCCCGTCGGCGCGTCCGGACTGGCTCGATGATGTCTGGTCGGGTCAGACGGCAATCCACGACGGCGACCCGATGGCCCTGTTGCTGAAGTTGCTGGATGACCCCGCCATCGGATCCTCCGCCTGGGCCCACGAGCAGTACGACCACATGCTCTTCCTGAATACCGTCATCGGACCGGGGGGTGACGGGTCGCTGCTTCGAATCAAGGGTACCGACAAGGCCCTTGCCGTTTCCACCGATGGAAATGGAAGACTTTGCTATCTCGACCCGCGTCGGGGATCGGCGCGTCTCGTATACGAGAGCGCCCTCAATGTCGCGGTCACCGGCGCCCGTCCTCTGGCGGTGGTTGACAATCTCAACTTCGGCAACCCGGAAAAACCCGAAGTGATGTGGCAGTTGATCGAGACAGTGGAGGGCATTTCGGAGGCGTGCGAGACGCTGGGCATCCCCGTGATCGGCGGAAACGTCTCGTTCTACAACGAGACCGATGGGATCGATATCTATCCGACCCCGGTGGTCGGACTCCTCGGACTCGCCGACCCGATGCCCCCGGATCCTCCACGGTTGAGCCGTGCGACAGAGGGCATGGAGATCTGGGTTGTCGGCCCGGACCCGACCGACAACTTCGCGGGGAGCGCCGTCGAGCGTGTTGTCGGAGGTGTCCCTCGAGGTCGGCCCACCGCCCCCGACCCGACGATGGCCCGTCGCGTGGTCGATCTCGCGGCGGACCTCGCTCATCTGGTCCCGGTCCTCCACGACATCTCAGACGGTGGTCTCGCTGTTGCAGTAGCTGAGATTTGTATTGCGTCTGGTTTAGGCGCCCGGATCAGCGACCCTGGTCAGACTGCGATGTTCTCCGAAGACCCCCACCGGTTCGTGGTCGTGATGGAGACCGGCGCAACCGAGTTGCCTGCGGATCTGGCACGACGCGTGGGAACCATCGTCGGCGTCATTCTGTCTTTCGGATCTGCCAGCCTTGACCTTTCAGTCATCACACGAGCCTGGAGTGAGGCTTTACCCTCCGCTCTCGAGGTCGGGTAATGACTTCCCTCGTGCTGCTCGATGTCGGCCAACCAACAGAGGTCCAGGCCACAATTGACGAATCCGGTGTGTGGATCGAGGTCGATGGAGTGGAGACGGCTCTCGGATGGGAACTGAAGTCTGAAGGCCTTTGCCGTGACGGCATCTGCATCTCGATGGCGCGCCGACCTGGTCTGACGCGTGACGGGCGGTTGAACCTGGACGCTCTGGCCGACCTACTCGGGCGACCTCTCGCCCACTCCCCGGAGGAGGGCGCCGCCTACTTAGGGCCGGCCATGGACCTCTTTGACCACACTCTGGAGACACTGGAGGCACCCGACTTCACCCTGCCCGATCTCGGAGGCCGACTTCACTCGTTGTCCGAGCAGCGCGGGTCGAAGGTCCTGCTGGTTGCGTGGGCTTCATGGTGAGGCTGTCGCTACGACCTGCCCGGGTGGCAGTCCGTTTACCAAGAACTCAACGACGAGGGATTCGTGGTGATCACCGTGGCAGTGGACCGGGCCGACGATGCACGTTCGTGGATCGAGCGGGCTAACCCCACCCACCCGAGTTTGATCGATGAGCACCATCGACTCGCCGAGCTGTACAACATGGTGAACGTCCCGACCGTGGTGTGGATCGACGAAACAGGACGGATCACCCGACCCAACGACGTTGCCTTCACCACCGAGAGGGGTGGCAGATACGCCAATGTCTCCACCGACGAACAGATGGCCCTACTGCGCAGTTGGGTTCGGGGCTCGCTGTCACCCCCGTCCGACGATGACATACGCCAAAGGGTGGCCCCATTGTCAGATGAGTCCCGAGTCGCCCGCGCCCATTTCGGACTCGGCTGGTGGCTACATCAGGAGGGTCGGTTCGGTGCCGCCCAGCATCAGTTTTCGATCGGCGGCGAACTCGCCCCTGACGATTTCATGATCCGCCGCGGCACGATGCCATTGAGAGGGTCTGATCCCTTCGGACCAGAGTTTGTCGAAATGGTCACCGACTGGCTGGCACGCGGTCACACCTACTACCTGCCCTTACCGGTCGAGTAGCCCGCCATTAGGCAGAGACCTCGTCGCGTGGGGCCATCAGCGTCCAAATGGCCCCGGCAACCTCAACCGCGGCAGGGATCGCCCGCAATCGTCCTGCTTCACGGTGGCGTCATCAATCGCCACATGTGGGGCCCGGTCGTCGACAATCTGGGTGACCACTACGACTGCATTTCTGTCGACCTGCCAGCTCATGGCGAGTTGCTGGGCGACGATTTTTCCGTTGAGCGGAGTATTGCAGTGGTTATCGACGTCCTGGGCCACTTCGAGATCAAAAAGGCTGCCCTGGTTGGCTTGTCCCTCGGCGGCTACATCGCACAGGCGACGGCTGCGGCACATCCCGATCACGTCGACGGTCTTGTCCTGTCTGGGGCCACGATCAACTACACGGGCTGGGATGGCATTTCGACTCGTTTCTACGGCTTCCTCTTTCCCATTCTCTCCAAACCGGCCATGAAAGCCTTTGCGAAGAAGATGACCGAAGACCTCGGCCCCGAGCTCGCCGGTGCCGTCTTGGCCGGTGGCCTCTCTGGCAAGGGCGGTGGTCAAAGTCTCCGTCGACTTCCCGGCGTGGATTACGCGGAGACGATGCGGGGGTTCACAGGGCCGATTGTGGTCGCCAACGGAGAGAGAGACACCCAGAATCGAGATGGCGAGGAGCGATTCCTCGAGCTCTTCCCACACGCGAACTGCGTTGTCATCGAGGACGCCGGCCACGCCTGCGCCCTCCAACAGCCGGTTTCCTTCTCAAACGCCGTAAAGCAGCTCATGGCGGTGACCACCTGACACTGTGACGACGTTGTCGCACCCCCAGGGTTTGACTGACGGTCTCTATAGAGGTCAAATGCACGGTTTCGCCGAACCGGAAAGAATCACGCGATGATCTCCATTGCTGCCCGCGCCGTGGAAGCAACCAAGACGTTTGGATCAAGTGATACGGCCGTTACTGCAATCGACCGTGTTTCAGTCGAGTTCCAGAAAGAGCGATACACGGCAATCATGGGCCCGAGTGGCTCGGGCAAGTCCACCCTCATGCATTGCATGGCTGGGCTCGACCAGCTGACGTCGGGTCAGGTGTTCATCGGTGACCAGGACCTTGGTGTTCTCAAGGACCGCGAGCTCACCGAACTCCGGCGGGATCAAATTGGTTTCATCTTCCAGGCTTTCAATCTCATCCCCACCTTGAACGCACTCGAGAACATCACCCTCCCCATCGACATAGCGGGCCGTGACGTCGACGGCCTCTGGCTCAACTCGGTGATAAAGAGTCTTGGTCTCGATGACCGGCTCGGTCATCGACCAGCCGAGCTGTCAGGCGGCCAGCAACAGCGCGTGGCCGCCGCTCGGGCCCTGGCAAGTCGACCCAAGATGGTTTTTGCCGACGAGCCGAGTGGCAATCTCGACTCGACGTCGAGTGCCGAGTTGCTCGCCCTTCTGCGTCAGGCGGTTAGAGAATTCGGTCAGACGATCGTGATGGTCACACACGACCCAATTGCCGCCAGCTACGCGGACCGAATCGTCTTCCTCGTGGACGGCCGAATCGTCGACGAGATGGACGATCCAACACCGGATAGAGTCCTGGACAGGATCAAGTCGCTAGAGGGCTGAGATGCTTCGAGTCACCCTCAAGAGTCTGTGGTCGCACAAGCTGCGATTGGGCCTGACCGCCCTGGCAGTCGTCCTCGGAGTCGGATTCATCGCCGGGACGTTTGTCTACACCGACACCATCGGCAAGGCGTTCGACAGCATTTTCGAAGACGCCTTCCGAGGCGTCGACATTGTGGTCTCGGCAGACTCGGAACTGCAGTTTGGAGAAGGCATATACCTGCCGGAGTCGGAGATTCGCCAGTTGAGCGAGGTTGAAGGTGTCGACGAACTGGTTCCCTTTCTCCAAGGTCTCGGCGTGGTGATTCTTGACAAAGACCGTGAGCCAATCGGTGGTCAAGGCCCCCCTCAATTTGGCTTCAGCTTCATGGAGACTGATCTAGTCACGGGCGGCTTCAACCTCCGTGAGGGTGCCTTCCCTCAAGGACCCGAAGACATCGTAATCGACGCCCAAACAGTTGCAGACAACAACTTCGTCGTAGGAGACACCGTCTTTGTTGTGGCTCCGACCGGTCCGGCGCGCCCGTACACACTCGTCGGGATTGCGGGTTTCGGTGACCTCGACAATCTGGGTGGCGCTACTTCGGCTTTGTTTGACTTGCGCACCATTCAGGCGCTTCTGGAAAGGGAAGGCCACCTCACAGGTGCGAGCATTCAAGTAGCGCCTGGGGCCGACGTCGACGACGTCATCACTCGAATGGAGCCAGTGCTTCCCGAGGGGGCACGGGCGATTTCGGGTCAGACGGCAGCCGAGGAGCAAGCTGTGTCGATCCAAGACGGGTTGGCTTTCTTCAACACCTTCCTTCTCAGTTTCGGCGCTATTGCTTTGTTTGTTGGCACGTTCACCATCGCCAATACGTTTCGCATCATCGTGACCCAGCGGACCAAGGAGTTGGCGCTTCTGAGAGCCCTGGGCGCGTCAGCTCGGCAGGTGAACCAGATGGTGCTGATCGAGGCATTTGTAATCGGAGTCCTTGCCTCTATCACAGGCATCGCTGCTGGATTCGGGCTTGCTCTTCTGCTCAAAGTCGGTCTCGAGGCCTTCGGTATTGCCTTACCGACAGCTCCGGCGACGTTGCAGCCGCGCACGATTGTCGTTTCTCTGATCGTCGGGGTGGGTGTCACTGTGATATCGGCCTTCCTCCCCGCCAGACGAGCCTCACGGGTGCCACCGATCGCGGCCCTTCGAGAAGATCTCATCGCCCCGCCCAGGAAGGCGTTGACCACCCGTGCCATCGTGGGCTCGGCGACCACAGCTCTCGGACTCGCTGTGCTCTTCTTCGGGCTCTTCGTGGATCTTGACGCTGGACCGCCTGCAATCCTCTACGTGGGACTGGGCGCCGGCATCGTCTTTATCGGAGTGTCGCTGCTCAGCCCGCTTTTTGCTCGGCCGGTGGCGAGAGTGATTGGCTGGCCGTTCGCCAGGCTGTACAACGTCCCCGGAAAGCTTGCGCAGGAAAATGCCATTCGCGCTCCGCGACGCACCTCAGCGACGGCCGCTGCTCTGATGATCGGCGTTACTTTGGTGACGCTGGCGTCGGTGATGGCGGCTTCGATCCGACAAACCGTCGACGAGATCATCGGGAGCAACATCGAGGCAGACCTCGTCATCCGTTCGACGAATGACTTCGACCCAACTGCGTCATTCACTCCGGAGCTAGCAGACCGAGCCGCTCAAGATGAGAGCGTGGACGAGGTCAGCCGTCTTCAGACGGGTGCTGCTCTCTTCAACGAGAGCGAAACGCTGGTGACCGGAATCGAGCCGAACTACCCCGACTTTTTCCCGGCTGAGAGCTCCGAAGGACGGCTAGCCCCAGGTCCTGGGGAGGTCGTGATCGAGCAGGGGATCGCCGACGCCAGCCAGCTTCTCATTGGCTCAGATCTTCAGTTGACGTTCGAAGCAACGGGAATGACAACATTCACGGTGGTCGGCATTGCGTCTGGCGCCACATGGACTGACGTAATTGCGATTTCGCCGGGGGACTGGATCGAGAACTACGAGGTCGAGTCTGACTCACAGGTCTTTGTGCGGACGGCCCCGGGCTTTACGCCGGAAGAATCTCAGGCCCGCTTGGCGGCCCTGTCCGAAGACGTACCCACCGTCCAAGTGCAAACGTTCGATGAGCTGCAGAGCGATGCCGAACAGGGAATCAATCAGCTCCTAAACCTGATCACGGGGTTGCTGGCCCTGGCCGTGATCATTGCTCTGATCGGAGTCACAAACACCATGACACTCTCTGTGTTCGAAAGAACGCGGGAAATCGGATTACTCAGGGCTGTGGGTCTCAGCCGGCGACAAACAAGGCGAATGGTTCGCGCCGAGGCATCGATCATCGCAGTATTCGGCGCCGTGCTCGGCGTCGTCATTGGATTGTTCTTTGCCTGGGCGATCCTGCAGGCGTTGCGTGATGAGGGCTTCACCGCCTTTGTGGTTCCGGTCGGGACACTGGCGCTCTGGATCGTGATTACTGGCCTACTCGGTATTGTCTTCGCCATCCTTCCCGCCTGGCGTGCATCTCGCCTCGACGTCCTCGATGCCATCGCCTACGAATAGCCTTGGCCTGTGACAGCGCTCGCCACCGTTCTCAGCGGGGAAAGCGGCTCATGGCTCAACCCACCTAGCCTGGGCATGTGACAGCACTCGCAGCCGTTCTATCAGGTGGGATGAGCACCCGCATGGGTCAGGACAAGGCAGATGTCCTCGTTCGCGACCGGACGATGCTCGAGATGGTGGAGACAGCACTGAGGCTGGTTGCCGACCGAATCGTTCTTCTTGGACCTGATCGAGTGGGGTGGGATTCCTGGCCTGACTCCATCCACGCTCATGGGCCACTTGCCGGCATAGCCACGGCCCTCAATCGTACCGACACCGACCATGTGCTGGTTGTAGCCGTCGACCACCCTTTCGTCAGACATGAGACACTTCGCAAGATGCTCGACCGGGCCGGCGATATCCCGGTGGTTCCGGTGGATGATCACGGAACCCGTCAGGTCACCTGTGCGGTATATCCGAAGACCATCGCTCGCCTTGCAGCCGAAGAAGCCGAATCGGGAGGGTCAATCCAGAGTCTTCTCGATCAGGTGTCGTTCGATGCCGTGCCGCCGGATGCATGGGTGTCGTGGGGTGAAGACGGTCGGAGCTGGTTTTCGGTTGACAGCCAGGACGCGCTTAGAGAAGCACTGGGGAGATATCAGGAACAGTAGGGCTCGCTCTTTTTGGCGGCGCCTACGATCGCTACATGAAGCCGACCACCCGCCAGACTGCCGCGTTGGGCGCCAGCGTCCGGTACCGCAAAGAGCACGGTTGGGAGGTGCTACGCGACTTCGCCACTCTCCTGGAGATCCCAAATGTGACCGGGGACACCCATGATCTGAGTCGGAATGCAGAGGAGTTGGTCCGGTGGTTCGAGGCGAGGGGCGGGTTAATGGAAATCGTTGAACTATCCGGTGCAAGCCCTGTAGTGATCGGTGAGCTTCGGACGATCTCCCCGACGGCAACGCTGGGTGTCTACGTCCACTACGACGGCCAGCCTGTGGACCCGGCCAACTGGACCACGAGCCCTTTCTCACCCACGCTGGCGTCCGGGCCATGGCATGGAGGTGGCGTGGAACTGGAATTCCCCGGCCCCGGTGACGAGATCGACCCCGAATGGAGGATCTACGCAAGAGCAGCCTCGGACGACAAGACCCCGTTCGCAGCGATGGTGGGGGCTCTTGATGCCCTCGAGAAAGCCGGCATCGAGCGGTCGGTGGATCTCGTGTTCTTGTTCGAAGGAGAGGAGGAGTCGGGGAGCCCGAACTTGGGTCGATACATGAAGCATCTCACTTCACGCCTGACCGCCGATGCCTGGCTTCTCTGTGACGGCCCGGTGCATCCAACCCGGGTTCCCCAAGTGGCGTTCGGGGTCCGTGGTTATTGTGGATTCGAGCTGACCTTCTACGGTCCGGAGCGCGAACTGCATTCCGGCCACTACGGGAACTGGGTGCCCAATCCCGCCATGGAACTCGCGTCCTTCATCGCAGGATGCAAGGACGACACGGGAACGGTGACGATCGATGGCTTCTACGACGACACCGAACCGATCACGGCCGCTGACCGATCCGCCATCGACGCTCTCCCACCCGTCGAGGACAGACTCCAGGCTGAGCTCGGATTTGGAGGCCCAGAAGTCGACGGCGGCCTCTATCCAGACCGTCTCATGCTGCCCAGCTTCAACGTGAGGGGTATGAGCGCGGGAGCCGTCGGTCAGAACGCTCGGAACGTCGTGCCCGCCGAGGCAACCGTATCGGTCGACATCAGGCTCGCCGCAGGAGACGTTCCACATCACATGCTCGACCTCGTCGAGGCCCGGCTCATGAGCCACGGTTATGAGGTTCTCAATCGAGAGCCCACCGGTGAGGAGCGAAGGAGCTACCGCTACCTCGCCAAGCTGACACGTGATGCGGGCTATCGAGCAGCGAGAATCCCGATGGACTCACCCCTTGCCGAGACACTCCTCGGGGTGTGCGACGTCGCCAGCAACGACAAGGTCGTGGCCCTCCCCACCTTTGGAGGGTCGATTCCGCTCTATCAGTTCGAAGAGATCCTCAACGCACCGTTGGCGATCCTCCCAATCGCAAACCACGACAACAATCAGCACGCCCCCGACGAGAACCTGAGAATCGCCAACCTCTGGTATGGCATTGATCTCTGGGCAACCATCCTGACCACGGATTTCACAGCAGTGGGTGGGTCGTCACCCTGATCGATTCGGCGTCATGATCCAAGGAAGTCAGCGGGCTTTGTCAGGGTTGATCCGTCATACGCGGCAATGTCGCCGCGGGAATAAGGTTGGTAGCGATGAACACTCAGGTCAACAAGCTCATCTACGTCGGTGACCCCATGTGCTCGTGGTGCTGGGGGTTCGCCCCCGAGATCGAGAGTCTTGCCGATGACTACCGGGTCGAGGTGGTTGTTGGCGGTCTTCGCCCCGGACCTTCGGCTCAGCCCCTGGACGACCGCATGGCCGTGTTCCTGGCAGATCACTGGGTCGAGATCAAAGAGCGAACCGGCCAACCCTTCGACACGGCGTTCCTGGATCGCCGCGACGGTTGGATCTATGACACGGAGCCGGCGGCGATTGCTGTCACCCTGGTTCGTGAAATAGATGAACCAAGCACACTCGACTATTTCACCACTGTCCAGCATGCCTTCTACGCGGATGGTCGTGATATCACCGACTTCGGCGTCCTCGCTGATCTCACCGGTGATCTGGATATCGATCAGCATTCATTCAAAGAGCAGCTCGAATCTGATAGGGCGAAGAAGATGGCGTGGGCGGATTTCTCCAGGTCTCGCAACTGGGGTATCGGGGGTTTTCCGGCACTGATCGGGGGCCTTTCAGATGGCCAACTCGCCCTGCTCGCCCGGGGATGGACCGAAGCCGGTCTCATCCGAACCAGGATCAACTCCATCGAAGAGGCAGCGGTCGGTTGAGAGACCCTTTCGTTCCTCGACCGGAGATCCACCCCAACGCCGTCATCTCGCCGGGCAGCCACATCTACGGCCAGGTCGAGATCGGAGAACACACTTTTGTCTTGTTTGGCGCCGTCATTCGTGCCGAACTCGACCGGATCACGATTGGGAATGAGACAAACATCCAGGACAGCGCAGTGCTGCACTGTGATGAGGATGTGCCCTGCCTGGTGGGAGACAGGGTGACTATTGGGCACTCGGCTGTCGTGCACGGGGCTGTTGTCGAAAACGGAGTATTGATCGGAATCGGAGCGAAAGCCCTCAACCGAAGCAGGATCGGGGAGGGGGCATGGCTTGCCGCGGGATCTGTCCTGGCGGAGGGCAAGACGATCCCGCCGTGGACCCTGGCGATGGGAGCCCCTGCCAAGCCCGTTCGAGAACTAACCGAGGACGAGATCAGACGAGCCGACCAAGGAGTGGACCACTACCTCCAGCTTGCCGAGGTGTATCGCGAACTATTCTCCAAACTTCCCTGACCAGAACTGTGTGCGAGGTCAGGAGCGACCTACGATGGAGAGGTGCCCGAGGAGGCCCAGATATCCGTTGTCGATGGCCCCCGTGAGGCTTGCGGGGTCATTGCCGCCTACTCGACCACGGAGCGAATCTCCCACCTGATCTACTTTGGTCTCTTTGCCCTGCAACACAGGGGGCAGGAGTCGGCGGGAATTGCCACATCAGACGGTGAGACCATGACAGTTTTCAAGGACATGGGTCTGGTTGCCCAGGTCTTCGATGAGCCGGCGTTGGCCGGCCTGGAAGGCCACATCGGCATCGGTCACACCCGCTACTCCACCACCGGATCTAATAACTGGGCCAACGCCCAGCCCGCCCATCGTCAGGTGGGAAGCACCAGCGTCGCCCTTGGCCACAACGGGAATCTGACAAACACCGCGGAGCTGGCCGCCGCCCTCGGGATTTCGGGAGCAACAACGGATTCCGATCTGATGGCCGAGGGTGTTGCCCGGGCCATCGACGACGAGCGGTCCGACTCCCGCGGGCTTGAGGTCGCCCTGATGGAGGTGGCGCCCACCTGGGAAGGGGCCTTCTCCCTGGTGGTCATGGATCAGGGAAGGATCGTCGGGCTGCGGGACCCGCATGGGTTCAGACCGCTCTGCCTCGGCTCCCTCGGAGAAGGAGGCTGGGTTCTCGCATCCGAAACGGCTGCTCTCGATCTCGTCGGCGCCACATTCGTTCGCGAGATTGCGGCCGGGGAGATGGTCGTGATCGACGCCAATGGAGTGAAGAGCTACCACCCGTTCGGCGAGATCAAGCCCGGGCTCTGTTTGTTCGAATTCGTCTACTTCGCGCGACCCGACAGTCAGATGTATGGCCGGACCATCCACACTGCCCGGTACGAGATGGGGCGCATCCTCTCGGAAGAGCACCCCGTCGACGCCGATGTCATAGTGCCGGTACCGGAGTCGGGCTTACCGGCCGCTCAAGGTTTTGCAGCGGCAAGTGGCATCCCCTACACCGATGGCCTGGTCAAGAATCGTTACGTCGGCCGGACGTTCATCGAGCCCACCCAGATGCTCCGCGACCAGGGCATACGGCTCAAACTGAACTCGATACCCGAGAACCTCGCAGGCAGGCGTGTAGCCCTCGTCGACGACTCAATTGTGCGGGGGTCGACGACAAGGAAGCTGGTAACCATGGTCCGCGACGCGGGCGCTACCGAGGTTCACCTCCGGGTGTCATCTCCCCCCTATAGGTGGCCGTGCTTCTACGGAATGGACACGTCCGACCGATCCACCCTCATCGCAGCCCATAAGGATGTCGATGAGATCAGGGAGCATTTGGGCGCCGACTCACTCGGCTACCTCAGTCTCGATGGCCTGATGGGAGCCACCGGAGTTGCCGATGCCGGCTTCTGCACGGCGTGTCTATCGGGCGTATACCCCACCGCAATACCCAACACAACTGACAAATTCCATCTCGAGCGATCCTGACATGACCTCCTATCGCGCTGCGGGCGTCGACCTGGACGGCGCATCCAAACATGTGGCCAGCATCTCCGAGGAGGTGCGGTCGACATGGACCGAAAATGTTGTCGGGGCCTTTGGGGGGTTTGCGGCAGGGGTGGAGATCCCACCTGGATACGACAACCCGGTCGTGATGATGTCCACCGACGGTGTGGGGACGAAGCTGGATCTGGCCCGGCGGGTGGGCGCATGGGACGGGGTGGGAGCCGATCTCGTGGCCATGTGTGTCGACGACCTGGCCGCCGCCGGAGCAAAGCCCCTCGGATTTGTCGATTACATGGCTGTGGGATCACTTCAGCCCGAGAGGGACACGGCGATTGTGAAATCGATTGCTCGCGCCTGTCTGGAAGCCGGATGCGCCCTTCTTGGAGGTGAAACAGCAGAGCATCCCGGCGTTATGGAACCCGATGCGGTCGACCTGGCCGGCGCTGTCATGGGTGTCGTCGAGAATGGAGAAGAACTGGGACCTCATCTGGTCGGGGATGGCGACCTCATCGTCGGTTTTTTGTCCCCCAACCTTCGATCCAATGGCTTCTCCCTGGTCAGGATGGTATTTGGTGATGACATCGAGAACCACGCACCGGCGCTTCTCGAGTCATCGGTCATCTACGCGCCGGCAGTCCTGGAGGCTGTCGGAATCGGCGCCGTCCATGCCGGTGCTCATATCACCGGTGGTGGAATCGCCGAGAACCTCGGGAGGGTCGTCCCGGAAGGTTTGAGTGCGATCATCGACACTTCGACCTGGCAGATTCCACCGGTTTTCGATCTCGTGTCCGATCGAGGGGTGAGCCAGGACGAGATGTTCCGTACCTTCAACATGGGGATCGGCTTCTGCCTGGTGGTCGAGACAGATGTCGTCGATGATGTGCTTGCCGCGAGTCGCCACGAGCCCAGGGTCATCGGGCGAATCACGACCGGCGATGGGGTGACACTGACATGAGCTTTGCGGAAGCGACTGCGGTAGCCCCCAGACAAGATGGTGAGTACGCCGGTGAGATCTTGGCGGGATGGGATATCTTCGGAATCGCGAATGGCGGCTATGTCATGGCTATCGCCGCCCGGGCCATGGGTGAGGCAGCACAAGATCGAGAGCTGGTTTCGATAACCGGGTACTTCACCAATCCCGGTCGATCGGGACCGGTCACCGTCCAAGTGCAGCCAATCAAAACGGGAAGAGGGTTCTCGACCTTCCGCGCCGAAGTGACCGGCAATGATCGGCCACTGGTCTCCGTCATCGGCGCCTACGCCAGACCCGATCGAAAGCTCGGTGGGACCAAGCTCCTCGAGCCCTCGTTCGAACTGCCCCCTCCAGAAGACTGTTTACAGGCCATCCCCTCGGCGGATGGCCCCTTTCCCCCGCCGATGACAGACAAGGTGAGAATCATGATTCATCCTGAGGACGCTTCCGGCCTTTTTACAGAGCGCGCCGGCTCCGCCCTTGTCCGGGGATGGTTCCGACTTCTCGACGGCGAACCGACCGATCCGCTTTCCCTCGTCCTGGTGGCCGATGCATTCCCTCCTGCGGTTTTCACGACAGATCTGGAAGTCAAGTGGACGCCCACACTCGACCTGACAGTGCACATTCGCAATCCACAGCCCGGTGGGTGGCTGAAATGTCGCTTCCGCACCCGGTTTGTCACCGGAGGTCTCCTCGAGGAGGACGGTGAGATCTGGGACGAGGAGGACAACCTCGTCGCCCAGTCGAGACAGCTAGCCCTGGTGCCCCGCTAGAACCGCGTCGATCTCGGTCAAGAGCTCTCTCTTACGCTCAGCGGCGAGAAACGAAGAGGTAACCGAGTTTCGGGCTAGATCGACGAGATTGTCGGCGCCCAAACCAAGAGCGGATTCCAGAGCCAGGTAGTTGTCTCCGACATAACCGCCGAAGTAGGCCGGATCGTCGGAGTTGACGCTCACGAGCAGCCCAAGTTCGAACATGGCGACAATCGGATGGTCCTCCAGTCGCTCCACGACCTTGAGAGCCAGGTTCGATAGCGGGCACATTGTCAATGGCACCTGGTCACGCCTCAGGCGCTCTATCAGACGCGGGTCCTCGAGACTTCGAACCCCATGGTCTATCCGTTCGACACCCAGCGTGTCGAGAGCACTGACCACGTACTCGGGCGGGCCCTCTTCTCCAGCATGGGCCACCGCTCTCAGACCGAGGTCCCTCGCCAAGCGGAAGGCTTCGGAGAACAACTCTGGGGGGTTACCCACCTCAGAGGAATCAAGACCGACAGCAACCACCCCGTCGAGGTGGGGTTCCGCAGCGACAAGCGTGGCCACTGCATCCTCGCCACTGAGGTGCCGGAGAAAACAAAGAATCAAATCGGCCGAGATGCCCGAAACAGAACGGGCGTCAGCGATGGCTTCACGGAAGCCCTGCATAAAGACTTCAAACGGAATTCCTCTGGCCGTGTGGGTCTGAGGATCAAAGAAGATCTCGGCATGACGCACGCCATCGGCATTCGCCCGCTCGAGATAGGCAGCCATCAATTCGTAGAAGTCGCCGGGTGTCTGCAAGACGGCCGCGCCCTGGTAGTAGATGTCGAGAAACGACTGAAGGTTGGTGAAGTCGTACGCCTCCGCCACGCCATCAACGTTCTCAAATGGCAGGTCAAAGCCATTGCGCTCCCCCAGTCCAAACATCATCTCGGGTTCGAGCGTCCCCTCGATATGAACGTGGAGCTCTGTCTTCGGTAGAGAGCGAACGAAACTGTCCATGTCGCAACGGTAACGATCGATCCGACGATCGGGTCAAACTCATGATTAACTTGACCGCAGATTGAGCACCATCAAGGAGTGGAAATGACGATCGAACAGGCGCCTGAGCGCACCATCAACTATGCCTTCCTCCTCGGAGGGCTGACCGCACTCATCTTCGGCATCGTCCTGCTGATCCGACGCGAGGAGGCCATCGAGCTGCTGGTCATCCTGCTCGGCCTGTGGTGGTTGATCCAGGGGGCTTTCATGCTTTTCTCGGTGTTCATCGACCGCGAAGATTGGGGCTGGAAGATTCTCCTGGGCCTACTTGGACTCACCGCAGGGGTCGTCGTGCTGGCGAACCCGATCGACAGTGCCACCTTCCTCGGCTCGACGCTGGCGATCATCCTGGGTGTCATCGGAGTGACCATCGGAGTGTCGTCCATATTCGGCTCATTCCGTGGCGGTGGCTTTGGCGCACTCGTCTTCGGTGTCATCAGCGGTCTCATCGGGCTGCTCTTCATCTTCAACCCGTCCAGCTCGGCTTCCCTGATGGTGACGCTGTTTGCCGTTCTTCTGCTCATCGATGGCATCGCCGGCGTCTTCCTGGCGATCAAGTACAAGTAGCCGACCCGCCTGTTTGAAGAAGGAGGCGCCCGGCGGGCGCCTCCTTCTCGTCTATTGCCCTGGCCGGAGACTTTCAGGGGTCAGTTAGGCTTTGCCCATGAGCGATCTCAATAGCCGGCACCGGGACGTCATCGCTCCCGTCATCGCGTTCAGCACCAAGATTCATGCCGCCTCAGCAGAGGGCATGTGGATCACCGACCCCGACGGCAACCGCTGGGCGGACTTTGCCTGTGGCACAGCCGTCGCCAACCTCGGTCACAACCATCCGGCCGTTGTGAAGGCAGCCCACGCCCAGATCGACAAGGTGATCCACTCCGGGATGATCTTTCACTACGACTCTGTGGTTGAGGCAGCCGAGAGACTCCGCGAGATAACCCCAGCATCGATTGAGAAGTTTGCCTTTGCCAACTCCGGGTCCGAGGCGGTCGAAGCCACGGTGAAGCTGGCCAAGTACACATCCGGTCGTCAGGGTGTGATTGCATTTCGTGGCGGGTTCCACGGTCGCACAATGGGGTCTGTCGCCTACACCACCTCGAAGGCGGAGTATCGGGACGGCTATCACCCTGTGCTCGGATCGGTTTTCGTAACCCCCTTCCCTCACCCCTACCGCTGGGGAATGTCCACGGACGAGGCGACCGATCTGTCCTTGCACGAGCTGGCAATGACCTTCAAGCACGTCGTCTCACCAAAGAACATCGCATGCTTTCTCGTCGAGCCTGTCCAGGGCGAAGGCGGCTACTACCCGGCACCGCCCAAGTTTCTCGATGCCCTCAGAGAGTTGGCCGACGAGCACGGGATCCTCCTCATCTACGACGAAGTGCAGACAGGGTTTGGGCGAACGGCCGAATGGTTTGCCTCCGATCACTTCGACGCCAAGCCGGACATCATGGCCTTGGGCAAGGGAATCGCCAACGGATTCCCCCTGTCCGCGTATGGAGCGCCCCAGGAGATGATCGACTCCTGGCCGGTGGGATCTCATGGCACCACCTATGGCGGCAACCCTGTTGCCGCGGCCGCATCAGTCGCGGTCATGGACACCATTGGTGACCTGTTGCCACATGCCCGCGAACTGTCCACTCACGCCTTCGAAAGGTTCCACCAACTTGCCGAGCGTTACGAGACGATCGGTGACGTTCGAGGGCTCGGCCTGATGATCGGAGTGGAGTTTGTCGAGGACCGAGCGACACGTGTCCCCGACGCCAAGGCTTTCCAACACATCCAGGCACACGCCTTCGACCGTGAGCTGATCATCATCGAATGTGGCCCTGATGGAAACGTCCTCCGCTTCATCCCACCCCTGATCACGACCAAAGAAGAACTCGACTGGGCCATCGATCTCATCGACGAGGGCCTGGCCAGTTGGGGGCAGACGCGCTCCTAGTCGCTGGTGTGAACCACGCTGAACTGGTAGTTCTCCCGGTTGCTGGTATCCTTACCTGATCCGCATCGGGTGGAGGCCAGCGCAACGTCGCTTCCCCGGTGATAAAACGGCCCACTCTCACCTGGTTTGGACTGCCTCTCCAAGCGACCCTCGACCCACAAGGCGTTGTTCGCCGACGGTTGAGCGAGAACGGCATATCCAGCTAGCGCCCCGACATGGGGCGAGGAGACATCATGACGTCCACGTTCGCCCATCTCGGGCTACCCGACCCTCTTGTGCAATCTCTCGCTAAACGCGAGATCACCGTGCCATTCCCCGTCCAGGAGGCCACCATCCCCGATGCCCTCGCAGGCAAAGATGTTTGCGGAAAGGCACCGACCGGTTCCGGCAAGACCCTTGCCTTCGGTCTGCCACTTCTCACCAAGGTCGACAAAGCCGCTCGACAACGGCCCCGTGCCCTGGTCTTGGCCCCAACCCGAGAATTGGCCGAGCAAATCAAACAAGAGTTGGCACCCCTTGCCAGAGCCGTCAACCGATACGTTTTCGCCATCTACGGTGGCGTTGGATATGGCCCCCAGAAGGGTGCCCTCCGTAAAGGTGTCGATGTTCTCGTTGCCACTCCAGGACGACTGGAAGACCTGATCGAGCAGAGGTCGGTCGATCTCAGCGAGGTCGATATTGTCGTAGTCGACGAGGCGGACCGTATGGCCGACATGGGATTCCTCCCCGCAGTGCGACGCATCCTCGACCAGACCTCGTCGACGCGCCAGACGCTTCTTTTCTCAGCAACACTCGATGGTGACGTTGCTGTGCTCATCCGCGAATACCAGAACAACCCGGTCCAACACGAGACCGGGACCGTCGAGTCCGAGACCATCGACGCCAGACATCACTTCTGGTTGGTTCAGCATCACGACCGGGTGCAGCACACGGCCGATCTGGTCGACGAGATGGGGAGAACCATCGTATTCACACGTACCCGCCACGGTGCCGACAGGCTCGCTCGTCAACTGGACAAGGTGGGCATAGGTGCTGTGGCCATGCATGGCGGACGCTCACAAAATCAGCGCACAAGGGCCCTCAAGGCCTTCTCGTCTGGTCGCGCCCAGGCCCTGATTGCCACCGACGTCGTCGCACGAGGCATTCACGTCGACGATGTGGCGTCAATCATCCACTTCGATCCGGCGGGCGACCACAAGGATTACCTCCATCGGTCCGGAAGAACCGCCCGAGCCGGTGCCTCGGGTACCGTTATCAGCCTCGTCACCGGAGAGCAGCGGCGCTCAGTCCAAGGCATGCAAAGAGACCTCAGGTTGAATGCACCCATCAAAGAGCCTCGAATGGAAGATCTTCACAACGCCGGTCATCGCATCGGCGAACCAAGCTCGCAACTCGAGACGAAACGACCGTCGCACAAGCGGCCGGCCACCAGGACGAGAGCCAAGGGCAAGGCCTCGAACGGTCTCAGCACCTCAGGGACACAGAGCCTCTATGTGGCCAACCTCCCCTGGGGAGCAACCACCGATGAGTTGGAGGCGCTTTTCGGGCGCTACGGGAAGGTCCACGAGACAACGATCATCG
>JAZFTN010000113.1:0-5312 GCA_036446715.1 Acidimicrobiia bacterium
GCGGTTCTTGGTGCTGGAGTCCGTGTTCCATTGCGTCGGCTTGCCAAGCGGGTGCTGGTCGCAGCTCTGTTGCTGGTGGTGGCCACGGTCATCCTGCAAAACGTCGCCATCACCTCAAGGTGACGCCGACGATGCCAGGCAGGCCAGGCCCGCGGCCATTCCGCTCTCCGCCTCCAGTCGCTCGTAGAGGGCGACGGATTCGCCGAGAAGACCGGTGATGCTCGCCGAACTCCGAAGCTGCCCAACCAGCCCGGCGGCGTGGAAGCAGCTTCCACTGGTGAGGCCGGACTTCTCGAGGAGAACCACGTCGCCGCAGCCGAGCTTCGCCAGGTGGTAGGCAGTGGAACATCCCATGATGCCTCCACCGACGCCCGATCCCGGGACATTTCCCCGTGAGCACATCGAGCGTTACGTCGAAGCGGCTGCAGCACGAGGCCGTCCTCGATCTTCTGGCTCCCTACCCCTGGGATCTGCTTGTTGGGGGAGTCCCCTGGATCGGAGGATTCGCCTTCGACGAAGTCGAGATGGGCCCCGAGTTCAATCGACGTGGCGTCGATCAGGTCTTTCAGACCTACTTCGATCTGGAGACTCAACAGGCAGCATCGGGAACCGTGGATCTCCTGGCGGCGGGCTCACCGAGCGTTGCCAAGAGATCTAAGGGTCGCACGGTCCCCTTTCTGCCTTTCAAAGCGCTGGGGTTGACATGACCATGGCGAGCGACACCCATGTGGCGCAGGGTGGGGGATCGATCTGGTGGTTGTCCAGGCCCGTGCGGCCGATTATTCCCAGCGTGCCGTCTTCCGAAAGCGCCAACACCACTCGGTGGACCTCGACGACGGAGACGATTCAACACGTCCGCGCGCTTGAGTGGGCGCTGCCCACTGCCTGCCACCGAAAGATCTGCCCCAGTAGGACCCCATCCGTCTCGTGATTCTCTTTACGCTGCCACTCTCCGTGGTGTATGGTCATGAAGCGGCATGGGAGGCCACGACGGAGCAAGAGTCAGCGCGTCTGAAATTCTTCGATCGAGGGGCGGCTCTCGTCGAGCTGGCATTCGCCCTTCCGCTCGTCATGATGCTGATACTGGGGATGGTCAGCGCCGGAATCGCCTTCAACCATCAACTCGCTCTTACTCACGCGGCCCGGGAAGGTGGCCGATACGCGGCGACACTCCCAGTGACCAACTTCGGGTCGATGGCCGCTTGGCTTGACGCCGTGGCGCTTGGTGTCCTCGATGACGCTACAGGTTCTCTTGGCGCGGGAGTTCCCGGCCATTATGTCTGTGTTGCCTATGTGCACCCAGACGGGGTAGTGGCACCGGATCAGACGGCTAGGCGCATCGATAACGGGGGACCTACTCCCACATACGAAACCAGCAAGTTCTCTTGGTGTTTTCCCGACGGTCGTCCAGATGGGGAGAGGCGTGTCCAGATAGCGATTGCACGGGACACCGACTTCAACGTGCTCGTCTTCTCCGCGACCTTGACCCTCGACTCCAAGGCCGTCAGCCGTTTTGAAGCAGCCGGTGGATTCTGACTGTGCGTCGTCTGCTCAACAACATGGCGACCGACGAGGGAGCGGCTCTTGTCCTGATAGCCGTGTCCATGATGTTGATCATCGGCATGGCAGCCCTAGCGATAGACCTGGGGGCACTCAGAGGAGACCTGCGCGCCGATGGACTCGCTGCCGACGCCGCAGTCACCGCTGGCGTCGCTGAGGTCGATCCGTTTTCGGGAAGCGACGCCCAACAGGCCTGCGAGGTTGCCTGGGACTATCTGCTTCTCAACCTCGATGACGAGGGGGCCTCTGTCAGTCCTCCGAATTGCGCACTTCTTGGAGGAGTCTGTTCGCCGGGTGTCGCGCGAGAGGCTGCGGCGACGGCAGGTCCCTATGCCTTCGTCATCATCAATCCCGTTCCCGATGCGCACACGCTGATGGGGACGCAGGCCATCAATGGCCAGATCGACGGCGTGTCCTGTCAGCGGCTCGGTGTCAGTATCCAGAGGACACGGAATCATTGGTTTGGTCGCGTCATTGGGTCTGCCTCGGGCTCAACCAATGTCAGCGCCGTGGCCCGCCATGCCGCCGGTTCCGGGGGCGGCGAGGTCGTACCACTCCTGGTGCTGGAGCCGATATCTTGCGATGCCCTCTTCACAAGCGGACAAGGGAAGGTCACGGTCAGCTTTTTCAACGACACGCCAGGGTTCATCGTGATTGACTCAGACGGGTCGAAGACCGGTAACCCTAACGGCTGCATCGGCGCTCAGAACTGGACGATCGATTCGAAGGGCAATCAAAACGGATGGATCAGAGCAATTCCCACCCTTTCGGGCATACCTTCGGTGATCCTCTCATATGCGTTATCGGGAGCCTTTGGGGCGAATCCAACCCGTGCTTACGACCCGGGTGACCTGACTAGTCCCGTCGACCCGGCGGACATAACCGATCTAAATGAACCACCGACCACGTGGTTTCGCTTGTTCCCTCGCCCTTCATTTGTCTCACAACGCATTACGCGCTCGGCGATCGACCATCGCTACAACTGCAAACTGGTCTATCCGGACTACCCGCTCGATGTCGGCAACCCGGGTTTGGGAGGGATTCCGATCAGCCCCTGTCTTGATGCTCCAGCCCCATACATAGACCAGCTCGTTACCGCCTACGGAGACCCGGCCGGAATATCTCCCATGGGGATCTCGCAACGCTGGACTGACCTGTATCCGTGCACCGTCGATGACACCACCTGGATGCCGGCAACAATCTCGGTGTCGGGCGATTGGTGGGTGGATTGTCCTGGCGGTTTGATCATCTCCAATTCGAAGATGGTGGACTTCAACGCTGGAAATGTGGTCTTTGACGGAGATGTCGATCTCCGATCCTTTGGAGTCCTTAGGGTGAACCCGAGCGCTTCGAGCGATCATGTCGTCTTCGTTCGCGACGGTGGCCGACTGCTCAAGGGCGCCCAGACATCTATCACGTTGGAGCAGACCTTTGTGTTCATCCAGAACGGTCGCATCGACATCGGCGCCGGGGCCGGCGGTCTGGTCTGGACGGCGCCTCTTGCCGGTAACTTCGAGGACCTTGCCCTATGGTCGGAAGCTTCACTCCAACATCAGATCGGTGGCCAGGCTGGCAACACACTTACCGGCACCTTCTTCACTCCTTTTTCGGATCCCTTTGTTTTGACTGGACAAGCTGGTCAATTCCAGACCGATGCCCAGTTTGTGACGAGACGTCTCGAGGTGAAGGGTCAGGGTGAGGTGAAGATGCATCCCGACCCCGATCGGACGACTCTTATCCCAATTCGCGAAGTCAGACTGATTCGCTGAGCCAGAGTTAGGAGTCAGCAAGAAACGGTTGTCAGAATTGATTCTTGGTGTCCTTGCCGGCTCTTGGTGCCGTTGTTGACAGCGTGGGATCCGATAGGTCCACCGTTATCTCTGTCTTGGGAAACCAGGAGACAACGGAAACAATCTCGTTGGCCTGGTACTCGACCTGCTGGCCATCCATGTCGACGAAGACATGAAGTTCGGAGAGCTCCGGCAGGAATCGGCCTCCCGCCGACGCGCCGAAGACGTAGGTGAGCCGCTGAGGCTCTTCTGCTCCGTGGATCATCACGGAGTACTCGCTGCCGCGTTTCCACTCCATGTGGAACTCAACGCTACTCGTCTTGCACCGGATGCGTGCCAGGGCTGGCAAGTACCCGGACTCGCGTGGCAGACTCGAACCATGCCTGCCGATCTCTCTCTTCTCGACTGGTCAGTCAGGCTGGTGGTCGCCGCACTCCTCAGTGGACTGGTCGGGTTCGAGAGGGAGGCACGGTAGAAGGCCGCAGGTCTGCGAACTCACATGCTGGTCGGTTTGGCGCAGCGTTGTTCACCATGGTCGGGGCTCATGCCTTTGGGGACGCTGACGCTTCACGGGTGGCCGCACAGATTGGTGACCGGTGTCGGATTCTTGTGTTCCGGGGCCATCTTTCGCACCGGGTCCACCGTCAGTGGGCTGACCATGGCCGCCGGGTTGTGGGCTGTGGCAGCCATCGGGATGGCGGCAGGGGCGGGGCTGGTCGGAGGTGCTGGTGCGGCCACCACAATCACATTCGTCATTCTCTATGGGCTTGGTCTCGTCGAGCATTTGATCCGCAAGAGACGTTCCGCCGGGATCACCAGCCATTCGGCGTCCGGTTCACCGACCTCAGTGAGTTGACCGAAGTCGTCACGATGACATGCACGCTGGACGAAGAGGCACGTCAGATCGGTGTGGACAGGACCGACAGCGGCGAATTCCTGGTGAGTTTCAATCCGAGGCCAGACCGGATCGCAACTGTCAGAGCTGCCCTCGACGCCTACAGATCAGTGATCGACGCCGGGGAGATAGATTCGAAGTAGTTGGCTCAGAGTGGGCGGTAAGGCTCCTCTAGCTCGATGACGATGCCGCCTTCGGCGGCCGTCTCGAGGAGGTCGAGGGCTGCACTTACAACACGTTTGTGAGTCTCGTGATCACCGGGTGGCCCCAGAGGGCGACCCATCGGGTGGCGTGTCACCACGGTGCGAGGCAAACCCATCTCCTCGGCGACGTGTCTGAACGACCGAACGATCACGGTGACTGTTGGAAGACCTTCGGTTTCGGCTTTTCTGGCGATGTGTCCGACCGACACATGACAGACCGGTCAGACAGGCACCAGGAAGAGCGCCTCGATGCCCTGGTTCTTCCAACGCAAGATCCACTCGTCGAGCTCGTTCTTGAGCCGACCCTGGGAGCAGGCTCCGACGAAGGAGTACAAGGTTTGGGCGAGTCGCCCTATTCGACCGTCTTCCTGAGCCTGTTCGAGGTACAATCTCGGCAGGGCGACCCCAGGATCACGAGACACCGACCGGATGTCGTATCCGGGATGACGAACCCGGAGTTCCTCGGCAGGCAGGTCTTTGGGGATCTCGCTCAGAATCGGCGTCTCCCGCAGAAAGTCGCTTATTCGAGCAATGGCCCAATCCTGAGTCATATCATCCTGGTCAAAACCAGATTGGTCGTCGCCCGAAACGAAGTGACCCGACGATGTGACCAAGCCGATCGCTGTTTCACTCAGGGCCTTGGCGAGAGAAGTGAAAGGGCGGTCTTCATACACGTAAGGCCTTTTTGCAGCGGCTTTAGGCTGGTATCCCTTCACCTGCCACTCGTACACAAGGTCGATGAGCCGGTTGGTCGATGTGTCGTCGAACAGCTCACCAACTTCTTGGAGAAGGCTTCCGAGGAACTCTCCCGCTTCTTCGGAGCTGAGCCCTTTGAGAAACTTGAACGACAGATCGGTTCTGGAC
>JAZFTN010000114.1:0-14954 GCA_036446715.1 Acidimicrobiia bacterium
TCGGCTCGGACTTTCACCATGGAAACTTGGCGAGCGCTTACCCGGAGCAAGGGAAAACCGGTACGAACAAGAAGCACATCGCTTTCCCACCGCCCATAGGCCAGGGATCTCGACCAAATGTCGAAGTCAAGGACAAGCAGCACAAAGCCATGGCCGATCAGATCGCCACAGCATCGAAGAGGCGCCTGCAAGAGAAAATGGGACGGATCTCGGACTCAGATTTCGCCGCTGCGTCTCACAAATGCCTCAACCGCTTACATTGGACAGGCAATGAGTGAAGAGATGATCTGGATTCCCGGCGGCGAATTCTCCATGGGGTCGGAGAGCCACTATCCCGATGAGGGGCCGGTCAGACGGGTCGAAGTCTCCGGGTTCTGGGTCGATCCTGCTCCGGTGACCAACGCCCTGTTCGCTGCGTTTGTCGAGGCAACAGGGCATGTGACCGGTGCGGAGATCGCACCTGACCCCGAGCATTATCCCGGTGCGCAGGAGGAGGATCTGGTTCCTGGATCGCTTGTCTTCACAATGACCGACCGCCCGGTCGATCTCAACAACTACAGAAATTGGTGGAACTGGGTTCCCGGCGCCGACTGGAAACATCCGACCGGACCCGACTCCACAATCGAAGGACTGGACGACCACCCGGTGGTTCACATTGCCCACGCCGATGCCTCGGCGTACGCGGATTGGGTGGACAAGACGCTGCCCACAGAGGCCGAGTGGGAATACGCGGCACGGGGCGGTCTCGATGGCGCCGAATTCGTTTGGGGCGACGAGGATTCTCAGGAGACCGATCCGGAAGCCAATACCTGGCAGGGCAGGTTTCCCTTCGAGAACACGGAATTGGACGGCTGGACCAGGACCAGTCCTGTCGGCAGTTACGACCCGAATGGGTACGGGCTTTTCGACATGGCGGGCAACGTATGGGAGTGGACCGATGATTGGTACAACACCGACACGACCGCTCCAACTCAACATGCGTGTTGTGCACCCGAGGGTCTGAGGGGAGGCACCCGCCAGGCCAGCATGGACCCGGCTCAGCCGGAGATCAGGATTCCCAGGAAGGTCATCAAAGGTGGTTCGCACCTATGCACGATTCAATATTGCTTCAGGTACCGGCCGGCAGCCCGTCAGCCGGAGATGATCGATACCAGCACCAGTCACCTCGGCTTCCGCTGCATCAGTAGGTGATTGGGCGGTCTATCGCGACATGCACGTCGGGTAGAGACCTTGATCGAGTCATCGTCTTCTGTCCCTCACCTGTCCTCATGAGGTTGGGAAACAACTGAAACGTGGAGTCGAGGTGTTGAAACCAAACAGCCCGAATGCGCTCTGATGTGACCGCGAACCTCAACGAGGCCCAGAGGGAATGCATAGACGGTGAAACTGGCAGCCTTCGAGTACAACGAGCCTGCTGTTGGTTGAACCCGCCAATGCCGCCACATGAGGTATTCAAGGTCACGCCCAACCGGTTCTACGTGCCTGGCATCGAGAACGGAATGAACATCCGCTACGAAATCGACATGAACTGACTCTTCTGCACACTCGCCCATGTGCCGTCAAGGCCGGCGTTTAGCGTTGGTGCATGTGGAAGCCGACAATCTCTCGGTCGAGGTAGCCGATTAGCTGTTGGAGGGCATCTGGATTGCCTGAGATGGTCTCGGGTGGTTGGCTGCCTTCCGGTCCGGTGAGCTGTGAGGTGGTGAGCGCCACAACCGCATCAGCATCGTCGGCGATTCCTTCCTCAGCATTGAGGACACTGTTTCTCAGCCGCACCGTGATCTCCTCGCCGCTATCAGTGAGCTGTAGCCCGACGGTCAGTCGAGTGTCACCTGCTGCTTCTGCGTCGAGCCAGTAGCGCCATCCTTTGACGATGTCCATGGCAGACCCCTCGACGACCAGCATGCCCATCATTGCTTTGATTATCTGGTCTGGATCCAGTGAACCTTCGAGTTCGAGGGCACCGGTCAGATACCACGAGCGGGCTATCGGATTCAGTTCCTGGTATCCAAGAGCCCGGAGAGCGGCCGCCTTGACCAGTTTCGCATCCTCATCGTCAGGTAGGGCACGGACCACGAGTTGAGCCAATTCAGCAGCGAACTGGTGGTCGCCTTCGCCGTGTGCCTTCTTCGCAGCGTCGAGCACGGTGCCGGCTCCGCCCATGAGTCCAATGAAACGCTCCGCCTTCGATTTCGGCTCGGACGGAAACAATTCGGTGGCGTCGCCGCTGAACCAACTCACCCACCCGGTGAAGAACTCGGGAACTGTCGTATAAGGAGTCCCGTATGTGGGCACCGAATAGGGGGGTTCGTAGAGGTGGTCAGGTAGATCCTTGAGGGCATGCTGAAGTTCGACCGGTGTGTAACCCTTGTTGATCAATCGAATCGACTGGTCCCACAAATACTGAGTGGCATCCCGATACCGGACAACGGTCTCCTCGATGTAATCCTCACCCTGGATGGGCATGATGTGCGAACCCAGCAACCACTCAGGGCGTATCTCCAACACCCGATCCAACGCTTTGATGTAATTGTCCGGGATACGAGGCTTCGCCCCTCGGATCGAATGCATGTTGGGAAGTCCGGTGAAGAACTCGTCAGCAATGATCACCATGTCGAACTGCGGGATGTGAATACCGAACTCCGAGATCGCCTCGCCACCGGTGTAGAAAACGTTCAACTCCACTCCCGAGATCACCAGAGTCGTGTCTTCTGAGAGGAAGTGCGTCGGGGGGATGAATCCGGCTGTTCCACCAGCAGGAATCAGGCCGATTCCGTGGTGGTGTAGTTCCTCAGGTGGCAGGAAGGCTCCTCCGTAGTAGGCGACACCCATGCCTTGACGCACCATGATCTCGCCGAACTCGCTGCTTCTCTCCACCTCGAAGTTGTCCCACGCATAGATGGAGACATTTCCCGCCGCCACCTCGGCCGGATCCACAATCGCCGAAGTTCCGTTGTAGTGGTCGCCGTGGTGATGCGAATAGAAGATTGCCCTGATCGGCTTGTCCGAGAACTTGCGGATCTCCTCAGCGATGTGGGCTCCAGCCTCAGCATTGACGCCGGTGTCGTAGACGATCAGCGCATCGTCGCCCTCGATGATCGTGCTGTTCCCCAACAATCCCAGTGGGCAGTGCACCGTCCAAACGGGGATGTCACCGCACTTGTAGGTGCCCTGCTTCTCGACCGTCGCCTTGCGATGCTCCAAGAAATAGTCCGGCCAGGATCGTTCAACGTCATACGGATTTCCCACGACTCGCCCTTTCTATGGGAGATGAAGTCTCTGAGGTCAAGCGTCCCATGAAGCTTCACCAAGGACAAGGGACCAAGGTCACAAGACTCCACTTCAGGGGCCAATATCCAGCAATATGCATCCCGGCCCTGTACGCATAGGTGCAGCTTTGTGCGTCCGCGCTCAGAGATCAGTGAAGCCGGGGTCCTCAGTTAATCTTGACCGAGCGGCATCATGGAGGGGCGCGCGATGTCTGACGAACGCAAGAAACCAGCGTGGATTCCTCCGAGGTGGTTCGTTCGCTTCGCCTGGTCCACGCACCGCGGCTTGTATCGCGTTACCGGTGGCCGGGTCGGATTGAGGCGTGCGAAGGTCAATCGCTGGGGAATGATGCATCTCACGACCACCGGGCGTCGCACGGGCCGCGAGCGGAGCGTGATCCTCGGCTACTTCGAGGATGGTCCCAATCTGGTCACCTTGGCGATGAATGGCTGGGCTGATGGCGAGCCTGCATGGTGGCTGAATCTCCAAGCGCATCCCGACGCCACCGTCGATCTCGCCGACGGCCGACGCACGGTCAGGGGGCGGGCTGCACAGGGAGAGGTTCGGTCGCGGCTATGGGCCCGGTGGCGCGAGATTGATACGAACTTGGATGGCTACGCGGCGCTCCGGGCTGCTGAGACAGCCGTTGTGATCCTGGAGCCATGGCCCGACCCCAGCCGATGATGCACTGGTTTTCGGACCCCTGGCCCACCCAAGTACTCCACTGTCAGCAAGAGTGTGTTGTCCGCGCCCGAACGCCACCCATCTGATTTGGAACCTCCACATCGCACGAACGTGAACATGGTCGTCGCCGACTCGGAGTCGGCGAGCGACTCTCCTCCGGGTCGTCGGGGGCCCGTCTTGCTTGCCGTAGTGGCTGCTGGGGTCTTCGTCGGCTTCGGATTGCTGTTTTCGCTGCTGGGGTCTGAACAAGGCTCGTCGGGTGATGAAGCAGGGCCTGGAGAACCTGTTATCGACGCTGTGGTTCCTCCGGTGTCTCTCCCCGCTACCACTGAACCAAGCGAGCCCACACCTGTGGAACGATACGTGTCGATCGACGGGATTCCGGACTCGGAGAACCCCTCAACCACTCCGATAACAGACTGGCTCCCTGGTGATGACGGCGCCGGCCCACTGCCCCTCGGTGAAGTGGATCGGCTTTCTGGAAACCTATATCTCTACTTCCTTGTCGAGTATTGCGCTGGAGACCGGTGCTTTCGTGATGCTGTGATGAGGGATCTCGATAACTCCGAAGTTGACACGTTTTTCCTTGGCGACACCGCCTTTCTTGTGCGTCACGGATTTCCCAATTCGGGTGACGAGCCGCTGGGTGAGGGCTACGGGGTCGATGTCTACATCACCAGACGCAACGGGCCGAAACAGGGGGATGGAGTCTTCGAGCTCGGTCAGACCTACAAATACACCTCCGACTATGTGATTCACGGGACAGCCAAAGAGTGCGGTCCCCTGTATGAGGAACAGTCGAGTCCCGTTGAGTGCGAATGGTTTGTCCACGACTTCCTTGACGGGATCCCAACCGGTAGATACGACCTTTGGGCAGTATGGCTGGCCCCTTGCTCCTATTGGTTGGACATCGGGTTGACGGCCTCGTGTGCCAGAGGCGAAGAAGTCATGTCGTTCTTCTCCGCGTCAGTCAACTCGCCTTTCGGATACGACTAACTCGGATAACGTACCCCGATGATGCATAACGGACTGATCGGCAATGTCGAGGGCCCGAGCGTCTTCCTAGAATCGCTTCGTTCATGAACCCACAGGTGCGCTACGCGCGAACAGTTGACGACGTGAGTATCGCTTTCTGGACCTATGGGGAGGGTCCGGTCTTGGTTGAGACACCGTTGGTTCCTTTCAGCCATATCGAGTTGGAGTGGCAGAACCCGCACATTCGTCGCTGGTACGAGCGACTCGGACGGATGGCGACTGTGGTTCGTTATGACGGCCGCGGGACTGGCTTGTCACAGCGGGCGGTGGACGATGTGTCGATCGAGGCTCAGGTTCGTGATCTCGAGGCTGTCATCGGAAGCATCAGTTCGGATCCTGTGTCTCTCATGGGCGTGTTTCACAGCGGACCAGCGGCAGTCGTCTATACGGCAGAGAATCCCGGGCGAGTGTCGCATCTTCTCCTGTGGTGCAGCTATGCGTCGGGTCCGGACTACTGGAAGGCCGCCAAGTCAGAGGGGTTACGAGCGCTGCGCCAAACCGACTACATGCTGTTTCTGCGTACCGCAGCCCATGAGCTGATCGGATGGGCCGACGATGACGAGTCGGATCTCTACGCCGAGATCATGCGCAAGGCGGTTGACCCCGAACAGGCAGACATGTTGATCGCCGCCACGCGCGACATCGACATCACAGCTCAGTTGTCGGATGTCGATTGCCCGACTCTCGTGCTGCATCGTCGTGGCCTGGATTGGCTCGATATCACTTTGAGCCGAGACCTGGCTTCGAGGATTCCTCAGGCTCGCCTCGTCGTCTTGGACGGCCAATCACCGCTGCCAGCTGCTGGAGATATTGAGCCGGTCATTGGCTCGATCGGCGAGTTTCTCGACCTCGAGGTGCCCAAAGCCCGACGGACAGTCAAGGCCATGGAATTCCGAGCCGTTCTCTTCACGGATCTGGTGGATCACACAACCATGATGTCTGCACTTGGTGATGACCGGGGCCGCCAGGTTCTCCGTGAGCATGACCGGATCACACGGGAGGTACTCAGTGAGTACGGCGGCACCGAGATGAAGGCCCTTGGGGACGGGTTCATGGCGTCATTCACCTCTGTCACGAGCGCTGTCGAAAGTGCAATTGCCCTTCAAAGGCGGATCGATGCGTGGAACAGGAAGAACGAAGACAGCTACATGTCGTCTTTGTCGGTTCGTGTGGGTCTCAACGCTGGAGAACCGATTCAAGAGGAAGGCGACCTGTTCGGAGCAACGGTCATCCTCGCATCACGGATAGCGAGCTCTGCGGACGGTGGAGAAATCGCGGTAGCCAACACCGTGCGAGAGCTAACCATCGGGAAGGGTTTCTCTTTCTCCGATCGCGGTAACTTTGAACCCAAAGGGTTCGACGAACCAATACAGATCTGGACAGTCGACTGGAGCGAATGACCAGAAACATGAGCAGCAGCCTGGCCCTTCTTCGGGTCGACGCGTTGAGTTGCCCGAATCTCTGGATGCTCGGTGCATGCTGGTGTGCTCACCCGGCTCCGAGGTCCCGGAGGAGGAGGTCGTCGTAGGTTTCGCGGCGGACCACCTTTCGCGCCTGGCCATCCTTGACGAACACCACGGGCGGTCGGACGACCATGTTGTAGTTGGAACCCATGGAGTGCCCGTAGGCACCGGTGACCGGTGTGGCCAGAATGTCGCCCACAGCGAGATTGTCGGGCACTGTCCCGTCCCAGACCACGACGTCCCCGGACTCGCAGTGTTTGCCCACCACTCGAATGTGCATTGGTCGCTCGGCGTTGGTGGCCCGGGGTAGGAAGGCTTCGTAACCACTCCCGTAGAGGACCGGCCGGGGGTTGTCGCTCATCCCCCCGTCGACCGATACGTAGGTGCGCACTCCTGGGATCTTTTTGATGGTTCCGACGGTGTAGAGCGTGATCGCTGCTTGCGCAACGATGGCCCGGCCTGGTTCGGCGGTGACTCTCGCCTCGATACCGGCCGCGGCGACCGCCCCACCTACTGCTTCTCCCCACTCGGTGATGGTCGGAGCGGTCTCACCTTCGATGTAGGCGACACCGAGTCCGCCTCCTATGGACAGCTCCTCGATTTCGAGGGGTTTTACGAATTCGCCAAGCACCGCAACGGCTTTCCCGAACGACGCAACGTCGAACACCTGGGATCCGACGTGAGCGTGGATTCCGGCGAAATCGAAAGAAGCCCGGGCCCTGTCGATCGCCCTTGCTGCGTTGCCGTCGACGACCGAGATCCCGAACTTCGAATCGTGGACGCCGGTCTGAAGGTACTCGTGGGTGTGTGCCTCTACTCCAGGGTTGACCCGAATCAGCACGCTGGGTTTGGGTAGGCCTTCGGTTACGAGTTGTTCGAGTCGTTCGATCTCGTCGAAGGAGTCGATGACGACTCTGGCAACGCCTGTATCCAGCGCCATGCCCAACTCGGCGACAGATTTGTTGTTCCCGTGAAAGACAAGCCGATCGGCCGGAACCCCTGCGGCAAGGGCGACGGCCATTTCGCCACCCGTGGCAACATCGAGGGTCATGCCTTCCTCGTAGGCGAGCCGGGCCATTGCGGTGCACATAAACGCCTTGGTGGCATAGGCAACGCCGTCCGGGAACGCGGCGACCGCCTCCCGGCAACGGGCACGCAGCTGGGTCTCGTCGTAGACGAACAGAGGTGTCCCGAACTCGCCCGCCAGGTCGATGACATCACAGCCACCAACGGAGAGCCGACCGTCAGGAGCAACCACGGAGTTATCCGGGAGTAGGTGCGAGGGAAGAGCAGACATCGACTCGGGATGTTGGCACAAACGCCCCGCCGAACCGGAGCGACAATACGAGAGGTAAACTGGTTTGGTGGTCGCGTCGTCTGATTTCTCGAGAAGCGACACATGAGGATCGGCATTCTGACCGGGGGCGGAGATGTCCCGGGGCTGAATGCATGCATCAAGGCCGTGGTCAATCGGGTCTCCCACGATAGACACGAGGTCGTGGGGATCAGGAGAGGGTGGGGAGGGCTCACCAGCACCAATCCAGAAGATGCACGGACGGTTCCCGACAATCTCATTGCCCTCGACCCGACAAATGTGCGAACCATCGATCGCTTCGGCGGCACCTTCCTACATACATCACGCACCAACCCGGCCAAGATGAAGGAAGAAGAGATACCCGACTTTGTCAAAGGCGATTTCTCGGGTCCTGGCACTCACGACATCACGGAACACGTTCTCTCAGTTCTGGAGGATCAGAGGATCGAGGTGCTCATCCCCATCGGTGGCGATGACACCCTTTCCTACGGCCTGCGACTCCATGAGGAGGGTTTCCCGGTCATTGCGATACCGAAAACCATGGACAATGACGTGCACGGAACCGACTACTGCATTGGATTCTCCACTGCGGTGACGAGGGGGGTGGACTTCATCCATCGGCTTCGGACTGCTGCCGGTTCCCACGAGCGGATTGCTGTTGTCGAGTTGTTCGGCAGGTACAGCGGCGAAACCTCTTTGATTACCGCCTACCTCTCGGGAGTCGACCGGGCGATCATTTCCGAAGTCCCTTTTGATATCGACAAGCTCGCATCACTCCTGATGGCCGATCGGGCAGCGAACCCGTCGAGCTACGCCATGCTCACTATCTCCGAGGGGGCCCGTCTCCTGGAGGGGGACATGATGTTGACCGGTGACAAGGATGCATACGGGCATCGCAAGCTGGGTGGTATCGGTGCGCTGACCGGCGAGCTCCTGAAAGAGCGCACGGGGAATCCGATTCTCTACCAGCAGGTGGCATATTTGATGCGCTCCGGCGCTCCCGATTCGCTGGACCTGATGGTTGCCACCAACTATGCAGTGACTGCGGCAGACCTCGCCCTCGAGGGCAGTCACGGGCGGATGGTGGCCCTCAGGAGTGGCACATATACCCATGTGCCGATCTCGGTGACCAGCGAGGGTGTCAAGCGGGTCGATGTCGACGAGCTCTATGACTCCGACGCCTATCTGCCCAAGGTTCGCCACGTATTGGGCAAACCAATGTTCCTCTACTGAGCACCCAACACGACGCGATCCGGGTGGAAGTCCGTCATGCAGACTCGGCCGGTGTGGCCCGCAGGTAGGTGAGCACCGATCGTTCACAGATCTCCCGATACCGCGGGTGGAGACTTTTCCAGTTGGTCTCTTGGAGCCACTGGAGAAACAGCCCGTCGACGATGGCTCGAAGCGTGTAGGCCGCTTCGTCCACGTCTTCCACGACGAAGACACCTTCGGAAACCCCTTGTTGGATCACATCGGCGTACAGGGCGTTGACGATGGAACGGAACGTCGCGTTGAGCCTGCCGAATTCGGCCACCCGTGCGGCGTGATCGAGAAGATCCAGATAGGTGAGGTAGAAGCGGCGGTTGGCGTCGGCATTGCGGAAGATCTCCTCGATCATGGCCAACACCTTTTGTCTGGGGGTTGTCTCGGTTGCGATGGCCTTACGGATGCGCTCGGCGTTGCGCTGGAGGACCCATTCCATCGTCTTCAGCATGAGCCGGTCCTTGGTTTTGAAGTGATAGAGGATGATCCCCTTGCTCACCCCGGCCCGATCCGCGATCTCCTGGAGAGAAACTCTGTGAGAGCCCTTTTCGCTTATTGCCCGATAGGTAGTCCGGATGAGGTGGATCTGTTTGGCTGTCAGATCCTGGCTGAGGAATTCCTCTGTCACTGTCGCCGGCAAGTGGTTCTCCTCAAATGACAGGTCGGTTGGCGCAGAGGGTAGTAGTAAGTCTCATCCCGGCTGTCATCGCCACCGGTTCAGACGCTGACCAGTTCGGTTCGTTTCCGCAGCCGCTGATGGGCCAGCAGCGCCGCCCCATACGCACCGGCGTAGGCGCCGAGACCATCCGGCGGAACGGCGAAGGATGACCCGAGGATCTCGCCGAGCTTGTCGGTCAGCAACTTGACCGACGCCAGACCACCGGTGAGACCGAAGGGCGGTTCCGCCTTTACTCGTTTGACCAGCTGTGCGGCCCGGCCCGTGAGGGCTATCACAGCGCCCGCGCACACATCCTCGACACTGCGGTCGGCGGCGAGATGGTTGATGATCTCCGATTCGGCGAAGACGGTGCACACGCTCGACACGGTGACCGGGTCCTCGGCCGCTTCCGAAAGCCTTGCTATGTCGGTGATGTCGTATCCCAGGTATTCGAGGGTCTTCTGCAGGAAGGCCCCGGCGCCGGCAGCGCACTTGTCGTTGAGTCGGAACGCGATCACCCGACCCACCTCGTCTATGCGCATAGCCTTGACGGTATGGCCGCCGGCGTCGAGCACGGTGCGAACATTGGGAAGCCAGGTGTGCACGGCGTAGGCATGGCATGTCAACTCCGTGATGGCCAGGTCGGAGATCTCGGCTGCGTAGCGGCCGAAACCGGTTGCCGCGATGTAGCCGATGTCGTCACGCGTGATGTCGCGCTGCTCGAGAGCCGTCATGAGACTTTCCTCGGCGGCCTTGGCAAAGTGAAACCCGGTCTTTCGCATATAGGTCGACTCGATGAGGCCGTGTTCGTCGACAACGGCAACCTTGGTGTAGCTGGAGCCCAGGTCGATACCGGCGGTGAGACTCATGCCGGCATTCCTCTCTCGCTGAACGCACCGGTCAGGACCTGATCGAGTGCAAAGAACGCCGCGCCGATGGCACCGCAATAGTGGGACTCGTCATTGGTGTTGACCGGTGATCCCACCAGTTCGGACACCAGCTCGACCATGGCGGTGTTGCGGGTGACCCCCCCGGTGAAGGTGACCTCGGGCTCGATTCCCGCCCTGCGCAGCAGTGCCACGCTGCGGGTGGCAATCGCGTGATGGACCCCCATCACCACATCCTCGATACGCCGACCCTTTGCCAGCCACCCGAGAATCTCCGACTCGGCGAAAACCGTGCAGGTAGTGGTCATCTTGACGGGGTTCTTCGAGGTCAGCGCCAACGGCCCGAGCTCTCCGAGGGGAAGCTCCAGGGCGTCGGAGGCCGCACCGAGAAAACGCCCGGTGCCCGCCGCACACTTGTCATTCATGTTGAAGTCGACCACCTGACCGTCGGCGGTCACCTTGATGGCCTTGGTGTCCTGCCCACCGATGTCGAGCACGCTCCTCGTATTCGGAAAGAGGTGGACCGCACCACGGGCATGACACGAGATCTCGGTCACCTGGGCGTCACCGAAGTCGATATTGAACCGTCCGTATCCGGTGCCAACGACGAAAGCCACATCGGCCTCGGCAAATTCGGTCTCCTCGAGGGCCAGGTTGAATGCCGTCTGGCCGGCTTCGGCCAGCTTGGCGCCGGTCGGGCACAAACCGCGTCCCAGGATCTCGAGATCCCCTGTCATGATCACGGCCTTGGTCTGGGTCGAACCTACGTCCACTCCTGATACCAACATCAGATCACACTCCTGCCTGGATTCGTCTGCTTTGCAGGCTCTCGAAGAATGCGTCAATCCGATTTCTCATCTGCGCCGGGGCCCACAGCCGCGAGTCGACGAGATCGGACTGGATGAACAAACCGGGAACGTCGGCATTGTTGAGAAGCCATTCGCGTGCATCCGGAAGGCCGGCTGCAGTCGTCCGGCAGGACTTGACTCCGTGGTAGCAGATGCCGTCGATGTCATATTCCTCGGCCACCTTGGCTTGCCACTCATGGGAGAAGAAGATCCCGCTCATGCTCGGCTGGGCAGTGATGAGGATCTGCTCGGCAAGACTCTCGATCGGGCGGGAAAGGTCGTAATTGAGCCCTCGATCGAGCCCCCCACCCGCATACGACATGTACTCGCTTGCGACAAAGATGCCGTCCCAGCGCTCGAACATTCCTACGAAATCCCGGAAGTTCGTATAACAAGCCGTGCCTACCAGAAGCAAGCGGAAGCGCTCGTCGGGCACCGCGCCGACTCCATGCGTCACCCTCTCCTCGAGCTCGGTCAGGACCGTCTCCATGAACTCGACACCCTCGCGGCGCCCCCGGAGAATGTTGGCGACCCCCATGTAGTTGATCCCCTCGGTCAGGGCGTTGAAAGGTGCAGGCTTGTTCTTGTTCATGGCCAGGATCGAGCGATAGAGATCTGACATACGATTGACGTTGCCGAGGATCTCGCGCAGCTTGTCGATGTCGAACTTCTTCCCCGAAACCTCTCCGGCCAGGCTGATGAGGTCGCGAATCTGGCCTTCCACGTACTTGACGTCGTTCTTGAACGTCTCGCTGGATGAGTCGTATTCGAAGCCGGTGCCCCGCCAGCCGGGCAGGTCCAACACAAAGACGGGGCATCCGTATTGACGCTCCCAGATCTCGGCCCACTTGATGTAGGTGTTGCACATGTTGGAGGCGACAACCATCGCGGGCTTGGGGTACTTGCCAAGAGGATGGTTCCGACCGGTGGCATGCAGTCCGATGTCCACTTTCACATAGCCACAGATGTCGGGCGAATAACCCAGGTCCTCGGCTGCCAGCAGATAATCCATGGACTTTCCCTTGACCGCCGTCTGAAGCGCAGCGATCTCAGGAAAACTCATTGGGATATCGAAAGTATTGAGAACCTCCGCCAGTGATCCCATCACGAAGGTATTGGCGACAGGCTGGGCGGCTGCATCGGCATCACCCAACAGCTTCCACCAGTCGTCCATGAGCACACGGCTTGCCGCACGAGTGTCGCCCGCATGGCTGAGCGTGGGACGTATTGCTACTTGTTGGGTCTCCATATCTGCTCCTAGACGAACTCGAACAGCAAGGACTCGGCGAATGTCTCGATTTCCATTCGGGCCTGCTCGAAGTTGGTGGTCTTCTCCTCGAATTCCACGATGAGATGCGGCAGACCGGCTGCTGTGAGAGCGTCGTCGTAGGCGACCTGCTCCTCGAGCGCCGGTTCGCACATCTTGGGCGCCGCAACGATTGCGGCTTCCGCGCCGGACTCGTGGATACGTTTCAACAGCATCTCCTCCTTTGGCTTGCGAGGGTCCCTCTGCACCGGGCTGTAGCTGGAGGCCTCGAGGTAGGCGACGGCCAGGTTCTGCATCGGGTCACCCGACGTGGGCACGTCTTCTGTGAGCCACCGCAGACCGATCATGAAGTCGTCGTCGACGACATAGGCCACGTCCTGGAGCACCGAAAGCATCTCGATCGGGGGCTGCTCGCAGTAGCCACCCTCGAACACGATCCGCAGCTTGTCCTGTGGGCGGTTGTCCCTGGCTCGGATAAGGGGAAGGGCGCCCCCGAGTAGTTCGTTGTGACGCTCGCGTGGCATCGCACCGGCGGCCGCCATGAGCAGATAGGAATCTGTCAGACCGATCTGCCACGGTGTTTCCCGTCTGATCCGGTACAGCTCTCGCAGCAAGCGACGGTTCTCGTTGAATACGTCGATACTGACGCGCAACGACTCATTGCTGATCGGAGCGCCGGTGATCTCTTCGACAATCCCTGCGATCCGGCGATACTCGGCGAGCAGATAGGTCGGGGCGTGAGGTGACGCTGCGTTCTGGGGCAGGTAGAGAATCTGACAACTCATCTCGGGGAACCGCCGGGTCCAAACACCGCTGATGTGGCGGGCGGCATCGCAGATGGGATGGGTCACATACATCGACAGGAAATCGAGACGACCAGACAGCCCCTGCTCGAGAGAGGTCCTCAGAATGGAGCAAACGAATGCGGCGATGTGGGCATCGGCCTCACGAATCTGAACACTGCTGTCGAAACCCATCATCTTCAAAGGGAGCATGCCGGCCGCGTGGGCTATCTCCTCGGGAAAATAGACCTGGAAGTGCCCCAGCACCTTGCCGTCCGGGTTTGCCTTCAGCCATTGGTGTACCGCCGGGTATTCGGGATCCTCGACAGCAGTTCGACACTCTTCGATTATCTCGCTGAGCTCTTCTTCCATATCCAGAATCCTGACTGACCGGTTAGTCAGGATGGTACCGCGGTCCGCGGAGACGCTCAATGCAATACAGGCATCATTTCCAGTAGTGCGTTTGCATCAGTGTCTCGCAGGCACTGCTACACACGCGTACTATTCGCAGATGGATGACCCGCCAATCAGGGTGCTGATCGCCAAACCCGGTCTCGATGGCCATGACCGCGGGGCAAAGGTCGTTGTGAAGGCGCTGCGGGACGCCGGTATGGAGGTGATCTACACCGGTCGGCACCAGAAGATTGCTTCCATAGTGGGTATAGCCACCGATGAGGACGTGGACGTCGTCGGTCTGTCGGTGCTATCGGGCGCCCACGAGGAGTACTGCAGGCGGGTCCACGAAGCCCTCGCCGAAGCCGGTCTCGACGACGTAGTCCTGGTCGTCGGGGGGACGATCTCCGAGGCGAGCCGGCCAGTCCTGGAGGAACTCGGCTATCTGGTGTATCCCACCGGGGCTGCCCTCACGGACATAGTGGCCGGCATCACCGAGGCCGTTGCGACGAGAACAGCGAATCGGATCTGATGTTCCAGTCAGGATGTCGGTCCTGCGAGCAGACCATGAAAACCACCTACTTGAGCAGCTAGAAATCGTCGTAGCTATCCGGCATGGTGGAATCAATGTCATCTGTAGAGCCGGCGCGGCACGCCCTGTATTCTGTTCTCGAGGAGATCCTCGGAAGAACAACACGCCGACACCTTGATGAGACATCTACCCCAACATCCTTCAGACGAAGTGGCCACCAAGGCTGACATGACCGGTCTAAAAGCGAGTGTTGATCAACGTTTCGACCGGATGGAGGACCGAATTGACCAACTGGCAATTGAAGTCAGGGAAATGAACAGTGTCATGCGCGATCAAATGCGGACCGACTCGCTGGGCACTATTGGTGCCATGACAGCTCTCACAGCGATCTTCTCCCTTGTAGTGACTTTCCTCATCTAGGTGACGTTCCTGGCAGCAAGAGTCGCTCTGTCGTCGACGAACCCGTCGGGGCCGATCACCACCGAGTAACGGTCGCGGGCGGCTGCGATGCTGACCAGGCCGAGTCTGACGTCCTCGGCCACTGCCTCCGGATCGCG
>JAZFTN010000115.1:0-2006 GCA_036446715.1 Acidimicrobiia bacterium
GCCCGAGAGTCAACAGCGATATAGCGATCAGATCGCTCGAACTACTGCTGACCGCCAACGGGTACTCCGATGTCGACATCACCGTGTCGTCGGTGCCGCTACGGCCCTAGAGGTCAGCCGCGAGGGCCGATGAGCGATCTCTGCCGCGTGCCCTGCAATCAGCTTCTGCACCAGGTCGACCGAGCAAATCGCGGAATCTGATCCGGTCCCGGCGTCGATCGATCCCTGGCCCACGTGGCGGTAGCCTCCGCCAATGGCCGATCTCACCTCGCTACCTGACAACCTCCCACACCCGACAGACGATGGAGCCTGCGATCACCTCCTGGGGCTTGAACTGCCAGATGTCCAACTCCCCTCGACGAGGGATGGGATGCTCTCACTCCGAGATGCCCCCACCACCCGACTCGTCCTTTACGTGTACCCCCGTACCGGCGGACCCGACATCGCACTCCCGTCCGACTGGGACCTGATTCCCGGCGCCCGAGGTTGCACGCCTCAGTCCTGTGCCTTTCGTGACCATCACGCCGAATTTGCCGGGCTCGACGCGACCGTCTGGGGTCTCAGCGCGCAGCCGAGCCACGAACAAAAGGAGTTCGCGGGGCGCATGCACATCCCCTTTCCGTTGCTCAGCGACGCCAAACTCGTGCTGGCGGAGAGCCCACTCCGCCTCCCGACATTCCTCGGAGGCGAACTGACTTTGTACAAACGGGTGACACTCGTGGTGGAAGACGGACTCATCACCCGGGTCTTCTATCCGGTATTCCCACCCGACAGAAACGCCGACGACGTCATCGAGTACCTACGACTGGGAATCTGACGTCTCAGCCAAGCCCAACCGCCGAGTATCAGGTGGTGTGACCCCACGCTCCCCAGTGTGCGGCGGGTCACTTGGAGAGACCTCCAGGCTCTGTGTCTCCACCCTTGCCGTCTCAGCCAACGACGGACCCGAATTGGGCCCTGGCGAGTAGCTTTGGGTTTCGGCGCGGGCCGGAGTGTCGACGGGATCGGAGTTGGAATGGACGAAGCACTAGGCGCAACGCGGATCTTCGTCGGCGCAATGATTCTGATGACCGGGATCATGAAGTTCACGGTGCCGATGCTGCGAACAGCCTGGTCGGGACAGCTCCGGCTGGCGCGGTTGCCGTTCTACAAGCTCACCTTCTGGCTGCTTCCGGTCGTCGAAATCACGGTGGGAGCGCTGTTGATCCTCGGGGTCGGGACCCGACCGGCAGCGGCCGTGGTCTTGTTGATGATGCTCGGAGCGGTCTACGTACACATTGTTGTGGACGACCCCAGCGTGTTCCCTCTGCAACCCAACGCCCCGATCATTCCCATCGCTGTTATCGGCCTCACCACCTACGTCTTGGTTGCCGGCACGGGGGCGTGGAGTCTCGGGTAACAAACTCGACCGATCATCGGCCGACCAGTAGACCCGTCGGAAGACGATGATCGAATCAGTTGGTTATCGGATGTCAGGTCGCTACCCACATCTGAAGTTATCGGCCGTGAGCGACATCACCGAGCCTTCGGCCGGCGTGACGAAAGGTCACCAGAAGGCGATGTCGCGATCGGTTCGGCTTCAGGCCAACCGGAATTCGCCGAGCGGCGTCTCCTCCAGCGTCAACTCCTCACCCTCACGATCGAGACGCTCGAACTCTTCGGAAAACCGCTCGCGAAACCCCCGGAACGCGTCCTCGGACTCCCACCGATCTACCGAAACATATCGACTCCTGTCATCACGGTCGGCGTACAAGTCGGTTCCCAGGTATCCGGGTGCCTGTCTGAACAAGCGGACCCACGCCCCCTCGGGTCCATAGAGACCAAGAAACTCGTCGGTCCTATCAGGCAACACCCGGTAGGCCCACACATAGGTGAAGGAATCTGAAGCCACCGCGTCAGGCTAAACATTCGCTGGTGCCCGGGGGCTCCCAGGGTGCCAGCGGATGATATGACCGCACCATCCCCCAGCGTTGACTTAAGTACACCACCTCTTTTGGAGACGTCAC
>JAZFTN010000116.1:0-24594 GCA_036446715.1 Acidimicrobiia bacterium
GTGGATGAGTCCTACGGGATAGCCATGTCTGGCTGGGAAGACGTCGATATCCAGGATTACTTCATCAACACGGCATTCCCATCCGAGCACGACTGCAATCTCATCCTGACCCATCTCCGCTCCGCCGGTGACGGTCTCAGACTCCGGGAGATCGAAGAGATCGTGAACCTGCGAAAGAGCCGGATCACAGCCATGCTCAAGATCCTCGAAGTGGAAGGAGCGGTCTACAGAGACGGTTCCAGATGGCGTCGCTCGGCCCAACCGTGGACCTACCCGGCCGAGCGAGTGACGGCCGTCACCGCCGAGCGTCGAGCAGAACAGGCCGCGATGCAACAGTACATCTCGACCGACGCCTGTCTGATGGAGTTCCTACGCCGCCAACTCGACGACGCTGGCGCTGAACGCTGCGGGCGGTGCGCCAACTGCGTCGGGGCGATGTTCTCCACCGACGTGGACGGCGCGCTGGTTGAGGAGGCCCTCGGCCATCTCAGAAAGACTCTTCTGGAGATCACGCCTCGAAAAGCCCTTCCCTGCGACCTGGGCATCGACATCAACCTCAGGGACAACCGGATCGAGGTCGGGCGTTCTCTTACCCGCTGGGGAGACCCCGGTCTTGCCCGGCTGGTGGAGCATGGCAAGTATCGAGATGGACACTTCGACGACCGGATCGTCGAGGCTGCGGCAGGTCTTTTCGCCGAATGGGCTCCGCTTCCCTCACCTGAATGGCTCACATGGATCCCATCCATCTCGAGCACAGCCCTGATTGAAGACTTCGCCCATCGGTTAGCGGCCAAGGTTGGGATCGAGGCGGTTGAGACCCTGGAGAGGGTCCGCACATCACAACCGCAGAAGACCATGCAGAACAGCTGTCAGCAGGCACGCAACATCGCCGGTGCATTCGACATAGTCGACTCCCGACCGGGTCCGGTTCTCCTGGTCGACGATGTCGTCGACTCGAGGTGGACATTCACGATCTTGGGGAGCCAGCTGCGATCCGCAACAGGGCACCCCGTCTACCCTCTGGCACTCGCGGACACTTCAGGACGTGGGACATGACCCTCACCAACGATGCCAAGGCGGTAGTGGCTCTCACCACGCGACTCGGGGAGCGCAAGCGACCTTCCCTGACAGCCAAGATGTGGCATCAACTTGCCAATGCACTCAGAGATGGAGGCCGGAGTCCCGCGGACATCTTCAGCCAGTCATTCGACCCCCACGAAGTCCCCGGAATCGACCCCGAACTAGCGGTCAGGATCAAAGCCCTCCTCGGTGATGGTGCCTCGGCGACCCTCGAGGCTGAAGATCTGAGCCGCAAGGGCATCTGGACCATCACCATCATCGACGACACCTACCCTCCCTCCTTGATAGCTCGTCTCGGAGACCAAGCTCCTCCAGTGCTTTTCGGAGCGGGCAACCTGGAGCTCATGCGAGTGCCCGGAATCGGCGTCGTCGGCTCCAGGGACGTCGCACAGCCGGGAGCCGATGTGGCAGCGGCCGTTGCCCGACAAGCAGTCTCTCTCGGCTATCCCGTCGTGTCAGGTGGAGCAAGGGGAATCGATCAGCTGGCCATGAACGCCGCATATCTAGCTGACGGCTCTGTCATCGGCGTTCTCGCGGATTCACTGATCGGGAGGATTCGCAAGCCCGACGTCCTCGAGGCCCTCGACAGCGGCAACACATGTCTGGTCGCCCAACAGGTCCCCTCGGCTGGGTTCACCCCTGCCAGCGCAATGAGTCGCAACACGCTGGTGTACGCCCTCTCGGAAGCGACGGTGGTCGTTGCCTCGGCCGATCAGAGCGGTGGGACGTGGGCCGGTGCTGTCGAGGCCACCAGAGCTGACAACGGCACCGTGATCGTCTGGCGTGGCGACGGGGAAGGACCCGGTAACGCCGCTCTGGAGCGGCTGGGGGGCCGGACGATGACCAGTGTGAAAGACCTGGCAAGCTTGATCGGTTCGAGCGAGGAGCCCGTTCGACAACTCTCGCTGGAGCTCCCCCATTAGGTGCCCGGAATTTTCCAGGTTTGGCGGGATGGTTTGGGACATGTTGGCTGACTGATGGCCGGAAGAGACCTGTGCCTCGAAGTGCCGTCCGTCCCCGGTTCACCGAACGAAACATCGTCATCAACGCCCAACACCCCATATTCCATCGATTACCGCCGACCCGGAAGGTGGGACCGGTGTACGACCCTCGAATCTGGGCTGACATCGGTTTGACCCCCGCTCGATAGTCACCGGTTAACTTCGAGAGCGCCGCTTCAGGTGCCCGCATCTCCCCTACCCAATCACCGGGGAACCCCACCGAGCGCACGCTTAGCTACCGTCGCAGGGGTCGAGCCCCAATGAATACGGTTCCGGCCCGGAGGAGAAACACACATTGAGAAACCTGATTCCAGTCGTTGTTATGGCTCTGCTGATCGTTGTTTGCGGAGGAGACGACCAAACAACGGTTTTGCCCTCAGCCCCGGGCAACGATTCCGGTGATCAGTCTTCGGACACCGAGACGGATCCAAGTGGCGACACTGACGGGCAATCCTCGAACCCGGCTCCGGAGCCGGAGCCATCGGGACCCGTCGAGCTGAACACGATCCGGATCGGCTCCGAAGTCTGGGGACGAACTCTCCCGATGACAACAGGCCAGTGTGAAATCCATGAGGATGACGGGAACCTGCCCACGAGCGCCTTCGTCTGGGGCACACTCGACGGTGACGACGACCTCAGATTCGCCGCCAGTCTCAATCAAGACGGAACTGTCGAAGCAGAGATCAGCAACGGCGCCATGTATTGGATCGCAGGAGAACGCGGGCCCGGGGACAACGATTTGATCATCGAACTCGACTTCGACACTCAAACCATCAGCGGCACCGCTACTTTCACCCTCATCAACACCGGTGAGATGGCGAGCGGGTCATTCGAATTCAGGTGTGAGAAGTAGGTCACCCGAACAGGCAGGCGCACCCAAGTCACCAAAGGGACTGACTGTGATCAGCCGACCTCTTCGGTACCCGCGCCAACTACCACAGGCCTCTCCTCCATCACCGCACCTGTTTCGAGCTGTCAACCGGGTGTGCTCACCGACCACCCATACGAGCCTGCGGCTTCCATCATCCGGCCGTCGTAGGTGATGAGGCCACCAAGAGTGTCTGCGAAAAGAGCCGCCGTCGCCAGGTGAATGGCGTCCAAAGACCTCATCGTCACAGGTTCCAGAACAGCGGCAGCACCCAGCACTTGCCGGTTCACACGCACAAGCTCGATCCGGTCGAGCACGTCGCGGGCCTTGCGTAGAAACGGCTCGCCCAGGGACAGGACCGCCCTACTCACTTCCGTCTGAACAAGGGCACTTGCCACGAGAGTCCGACGACGTTTGAGGAAGCGCCGAAGCGCAGCGGACTCGGGCTCTCTGGCGACAAGTTTCACGATGGCGGAAGAGTCGATGTACCAGACCTCCTCAGCGCTCATCGGCACGCAACCGCTGCAGGACCGACGAAGGCGACTCCTGGTCGGCTTCGAGTTCTAGTGGGGGACCCGATCCAGCCATCGTCTCCTTGGCCTCGTAGAGATCCCCAGAAGCTCTCAACCGCTCCAACGGCGGTGCCTCGGGAACAGGCGTCAAAAGCGCAACCGGTCGACCACGATCAGTGACCTCAATGGTCTCGCCGGCCTCAACCCGTCGAAGGTACTCACTCGCCTTCTGGCGCAACTCTCGAATCCCAATTCTCGTCATATGTGCTACATGTAATACATTACGCGGGTCGAGTCAACCCCTTGAAATACCCCAACACGTCCTGGTTCCAGGCGCGGTTTGACACGAAGTCACAAAGTGCCCGCGCAGCGTGATCTGCACCAATTCACAACTAGAGTCCCGGGTCACAGACGGTCATAGGAATATGAACACGAAAGAGGCCCTGGCACTGCTCGCGGCCGGTGCGAACACCGGAAAGCTGGCAACGCTCCGTTCGGACGGAAGCCCGCACTTGGTGCCGGTGTGGTTCATCATCGACAGCGGTGATGTCGTCTTCCAGATGTCCGAGACGAGTGCCAAGGCAAGGAACCTGGCCCGCGACCCGCGGGCGGCGTTGACCGTCGAAGTCGGTCCGCCCTACAACTACGTCACGGCTGAGGGCAGAGTGACCGTATCTGACGACTTGGATGACATGCCCTTCTTCGCCGGGAAGATCGGTGCCCGATACAAGGGAGCCGACAGGGAGGAAGAGTTCGCCAAAAGGAACGGCGTCCCTGGGGTCCTTCTGGCCAGATTGAAGATCACCAGGTTCCTGCGCGACGCGGCCTACTAAAGCCACGAGGCAATTGGACTTGGACACTCCCAGCCTGATCGAACTGACCGACTCCAGGGGATGTTGACATTGTCCACGCTCTGTTTACAAAATTACCATGGGGAGACATACGAAGAAGGACGTAGCCAAGGCCCTCGATGCAGGAGACACGACCACCAATAAAGCACATGAGAGAAGCCAAATGACCACGACTCCGGAGTTCGCCGTTGTCGCTACTGGCAAGAACCTCAACGGCAACGACTTCCTCAAGCCACTGTTCGAAGCTACTGGTGGAGACATCACCGTTGAGTGCGATCGGCATGGAGAGCTTGCCACCCACTGGTTCGACCGCGAGTCGAACACCGGGGTCTTCTCTCCCAAGGACACGCGTTGCACAACAAAACCCTTGGTCCACGCGGTTCGCCCCTACCGGTGCTTGCGAAAATCCACGCCCGGAAGATCGATGAACGCCGACTCGTCAGCCGTCACCACGATTCTGTCGGTAGCTCGTGCTGTCGCGGCTATCAGCAGGTCGTGGGCACCGCGGGGGCGGCCGGCTCGTTTCACAGCCGCAAGCAGGTGCCCATGCTCCAAAGCGACCCCGATGTCGTATGGAATTATCGGAATCGACGCAATGACGTCATCGACGTATCCGGCGCGAGCGGCCCGTGTTTTGTTTGTGGCAAGTTCGACGCCCACCAGCAATTCAGCGACCGTGACAGCTGCAATAGCTACGTCATCCTCGTCTCGAATCGCGTCGTCGAGGTCAGGCTCCGCCCGCTCGGCGTCAACCAAGAACGTCGTGTCCAACAGGACCATGCTCATGGCCCGTTGTCGATTTCTATCAACTCGCGAAGCTGATCGAGTTCCTCTCGCCAGAGCGAGTCGGGGCGATACCGGCGCATGAGGCTCTTCATATCGGCACCGCGGCCCCTGCTGATCGGCTCAAGGTGCGCAACTGCCTTACCTCGTCGGACGATCGTATAGCGCTCTTTGTCATGCTCAACTCTGTCAAGCAAATCTGCAAAGCGCCTGGCGGCATCGGTGGCGGAGATGTCTGGCATGGAGATCAGATTATCAGATTGTCGGGGGCAATGGAACTCTCTTGTGAGCCGACCACCGTCCACGTCAGCGGCCGCGAAGGACCGTCATGACTCCTCGACGCTGCCCCAGCCAGTCATCGATGGCCCTCCAGTCGAGATCCTCGACTTCGATCAGGCTCTTCGCCATGCCCTCGACATCATCTACCGAAGCGTTAGCCGCGGACTCATGACCAGAGACGTGCTGACGCATTTGTCGACCTGATTTTGAATGTTTGCGCGGCGGTCAACTACCCACGGGGCGTCGGGGGACCTTCGGAACCGTGACACCAGGGACGATCAGACCTCAGTGTCCGCGTTCCGGGTTGAGTTTCAACGGCCAGTCAATCGTCAACGATGCCGAGTTTCTTGCGCAACGAAGAGGCACGCATCGTCATCGCCGACCCTGTTTGGTCCGGGTCCCCGAACTGCCTGAGCAGGGCGAATAGGTCGTCACGTCTCGTCGGATCGTCGACAGCCTCCCTCGGGGTGACACCTCCCAGGGCCGGGATGGATTCGCCCAGCCACTTGTTCTCCATCATCTCGATGATCTCCTCCCGGACCTCCGGGTCGAGATCCACCCGGCCGGAGAGAGCCTCCTCCGAGGGTGTCGCTCCCCAATCCATCTCCGATTCTGTCCGCTCCACGACCTCGACCTCGCCATCCAGCTCCGTCAGCACCCGGTCAAGCCTCTCGACCGCGACTGTGCTCACCTCGAGATGGTCACCACTGCGGGTCAGCGAGGCCCGAACGATGGGAGCATCGTCAGGACCGGGCGTGTGCAAGCTGGTCCAGACACCATCGCCTTCACTCTGGTAGAGCCGGTCGAGCACCCGCTCCAAGCCGGCCCAGCTGCGAGTGGGTTTCAGTCTGGCCTCGGACATGACAAACGGCTCACCTTCGGTGGTCTGGAGCGTCGGGGGGTCGAAAAGGCCTCCGTACCAGTATGCGAAGGACTCCGCATCGACATCGCCGTCGAGAAGTCGCAGCAGGGAGTCGCGGAGGCGAAGGTCGATTGGAACCACCGCGGCAGAGAGCCCCGTCGTTCCAAAACTGGGGAGTGGCCTGGCCAGGATCATCTCCCCAGCGGAGAAATGGCTTGCCACCGATCGGTCGAATATTTCCACATGTTCGCCAGTTCTGGTGTCCCTCAGATCGACCGTTTCGCCTCCACTGACCGACACGATCTCCCAGAGGGCGAGAGTTGCCTGAGTCCAAAGGTCGTACAAGTCTCGTTCCTCAGCGGGAAGTAGCGCTCCCCTCTCGACCAGAAAGTCCTCGATCCCCCCTCCCTCGAACACCGACAGTTCGATGATGAACGCGTTGCCGGCCATTCGCCTGAAGTCTTCGGGCTCGAAGCCTTCGGGAAGGGCGGACAATGCCGGCCCGATGTACCGGTCATGTCGGTAGTGGGCGTGCATGTACCGGTTCACCTTGCGCAGCATCCAGTCGACCCTCACCTGGGGCTCGAGGATCGGATTGTCGAGATGGCAGACTTTGAACTTCCGGCCCGAGCCGCAAGGGCAAGGGTCGTTGCGGCCGATGCCGGGTTGCTCCGAAACCAGAGAACGGTGGTACTCGAGATCGGGATCGTCGACTTCGACGCCGGCACGTTGCAGCAGCGAGACCGCCCGGGTCGCATCGCCCCTGTCTGAGGCGAACCCGGCAAGCATCCAGAGGGCCGACGAGAACTCAGGGTCCGATCTCACCGCGGTGTCGAGCTCGGCTTCGGAGGAGATTGCATCCCCGATGGCGTCGAGATGAACGGCGTACACATAGCGGACGGGAGCCGCGTGACGTCCTGCGCCGACGATCAGGTCCCTGAGGTAGTCACCGAACGTCTCAGCCTCGACAGCGAGAAAACGGTCGTACCAATCGACAAAGGCATCAGCAACCGAACCGTGGCCCAAGGCTTTCGCCGCCTCCACTCCATCTGAGTTGTCGGGATCACGCCAATGACCGGTCGCCACCCGGAAGGCCTCGACACAACATGAGTCCATATCGAATGAGACCTCGACGTGCTTGATCAACTCCTCGACCATGGCAATACCAGGAGGCCCCCACTCTTCGTCTTTCGGCCCGGCCCATGCTCCCCTCATTTCAAGACCGGCCGCAACCAGCAGTTCCTCCAAAGGGAGTAGCGAGCGTCGGAACAGGCCTGGATTGTCGACCAGGGCCATCTCGAGGATTTGGTAGGGCTCGGCCCCCGCTTCTGGAAGCATCCCCAAAGACTCATATGCCTCAGCAAGCGCCAACACTTCTTCAGATGCGTCGCCAGGTGTGGTCACCGCGTCCAACCTCAGGGTTTCACCGACACGGGTGAAAGCCACCAGGTCGCCGGGCTCGAAGCGGCTGAGCCAGCCCTCCGGGCCCACAAAAGAGCCGTGCTCATGAAACCGGGAATCGTCGTCATTGAACTCGAGGCTCATCGACCCGCCCGCCAATAGCGGCAGCGGGTCGATGTCGGTATCGATCCCGATCAAATCAGGTGTGGCGTTGACGAGGCCACTGCTGATCTCCTCGGCACCAACGAGATGGGTGAGAACCAGGCCATCGAGAAGCTCGGCATAGAGCACAACAAGATCCCTTTCGTCGAGGACCTTCACCTTTCCCGACTCCTCGAGTAGGTAGATCAAATACTCGAAGGGTGCTATTCCGTCGACTGCCGCCTCCTCATCCAGCGGGGTCTCTCGGGAACAGAGCGCCACGAGATCACTGAGGTTCTGCGTGCCTCCCTCGATGGCCTCTAATGCGGTCTGCAGGATCATCTGGTGTCGGTCCACGGGCGCCAACGGTATCGGATACTCAGGGCGACCCTGTCTCGGCGCACTCATCGCAGGGATGGGCCAGGTGCTCAATTGCGCGGACCAGATAGAACGCGGAGACATTGGCGGCCGGGTCGATGTCAATGGTTCCATCAGGCCGGCGATCGGTGATCCGATACAAGCCATCGTTCCACGACCACCAGACATGGGGAGAGATCCCGCCGTCAGACAGTTTGTACACCTCGTCGCAGAAAAGCATGACCATCTCGAGACCGTCGACCGTCTCCGCGCCGACGACCGGAGCGGTCAACATGACGTCGCAACTCGGAATACCGACAATCGTCCCCTCGGGCCCCGCTGACACCTCATCTATCTGCGTGATGAGACTTGATGTCCATTGGTGTCCCCGCGTCACTTCGATGACCACCCCGTCACGCTCGAGCGTCTCCCGCTCGAAAGGGATGGCCGCTACTTGCTCGGTCGCGGTGGCGACCAACTCATCCATCGAGACGCCCCACCTCCTTGACATCTCGACGGGAACGACGAAGACGCTCGAGGTCACAACGGCGCGCAGCTGGTCGCCGATCTCAACCGACTCAACCCAATCTGGCAACTCGTTCTCCGTCGGATCGAATAGGCGAAGGCGCAGTCCAGGAACGGCGTCCCGGTATCTCGCAGGAAAATGGACGTCCAACGGAGCTTCTGCAAAGGCAGTCATGCTTCCGACCGTACGTTCGTGGAACGAGATTTGGAAGGAGGTCGGATGTTGGTCAGCGATCACCTACCCGGATCTCCGAACCCAACTCGGCACCGATGAGTCGTTGGACCTTTCTCCACAACCGCAGGTTCTGCAACGTGCTCTTCTCGGGCAGCCATCGACTCAGCCAGAACCCGGTGACAGTCTTGCCTTCGAACACCAGATCCCCAATGTCAGCCTGCGAGGGTTGTTTCGCCAGACCTCCATAGACCATGACGGTCGAACCCGGCGGCATAGCTGTCAGCAGACGTCTCGTCAGAACACCGCCGACCGCATCAAAGGCGAGCCGGGCACCCAAATCACGACACGTCTGGCGAAGCTCGGAGTCGAAGTCGTCAGACGAACTGTCCAGGGCTATCTCTGCTCCCGAGTCGGTCAACGACCGAGCTTGGTCGGACCGGCGAACCACGTTGATGACCTTGATCCCGTCCGCGGTGAGCACCCGATCGACCATGCGACCGAGGGCACCGGCAGCGGCCGAGTTGATCACTCCTGCGTGGCCACCCGATCTGGCGATCTCGAGGAAAGCGAGAGCGGTCATCGGATTGACTACCGACATGGCCCCGGCCTCGAAAGAGACCTCATCGTTGAGAGGCAGGGCAAGACGGTTGGGCACGACAACGTATTCAGCCCAGGCTCCACCACCGCTTCCTCCTGCAACGAACGCACCCTCTTGGCTGAGAGATAGCGACCCATCACCCCGGGCCCCCACAGCCACCACCCTTCCCGATCCCTCGAGGCCCGCCCTGGTGGGCAGTGGCGGCCTTGGTGAGTAGTTGCCCTCCAAGAAGGCGAGATCCGAGGGATTGATTGGCGTGGCGGCAACCTCGATCAGAACCTCTCCGGCCTCAGGGACCGGTCTCGGAACATCCTGGACCACGAGACCAGCCGCTCCGATGTACTCCATGAGGACCGCGGCCCTCATCGATTCCTGTTCGGCATGGTCATTCATTGGCATCCCTCGAAGGTAGTAAGTGGTGTCCCGATGCACCCATGTGGTTCCCGAGACCGCCAGGCTTGCCGGTCACGTTGCGACCAGATCCACAACAACTGCATCGTGATCGGACCCTTTGATCGGCACCACAGATACGTCGATAGCAACGACTCCGCGTCCAAACACGTGGTCGATTCGGAGCAGGCGTGGCCAACCGGGCCGCCAACCCCATGTCTTCTCCGGTCTCACACCAGAAACCGACCCATGATCTGCCGCCAGGTCGTGCCAGCGTTCCGCCATGTGACGGTAAGCCGGCCATTTGGGACTGGCGTTGAAATCGCCGGCGACGATCGTCGGTCCCCTCGTAGTCTGACTCCAGCTGTCAATGGCTTCGAGCTGCCCGGTCCTGGTCTTGGCCGAGGTCCACCATGGAAACTCGATCGGGTTCATCAGATGTATCCCGGCCAGGTTCCACTCTGTGCCCCCGACATCCAGCGTCGCCGACGTGCCCATTCTCACCGGCATCGGAATATCACCGAACACTGCTTCGAGGCGTGTGGCGATCCCACGCCCGGTGAAGTCATCGGATGGGTGGAGATAATGATTGTGGTATCGCTCCGTCAACACCTCGATGTATTGGCGCCCGAGCTCCTGGGTGACCACGACATCGGGCTCTATCCGATCCAGAAGCCGCTGATAGGCGTCGACATCGGCGCCTCCGTGAAGGAGATTTGAGGTCATAAGCCGGATCGATCCACCCATCGCAGCGGCACGCTAGACCCGTTTCCGAAGTTGAGCCGGCCTGACACCGTTACCAATTAGAGTCTCGACTTGTTCGGAAACTCTCGCCAAACCGAAAGGCATCTGCAGGCCCGGCTGATTAGTTTTCGCTCCGAGGGAATGGAGAACCCCGACTAGATGGCCGAACCGCCACTTGACACGACGCCGCGACCAGAAGCGGATGAGGATGCCCTAGCGGCTTTCGCTGGTGTTTCAGCGCGGGTTGCTGCGGGGGAGTCGGTAGTGGTGATTGCCGAAGTGCCCGACGGTTCAGCGTCCCGGCTCGTTGACCTCATGCCGGGAGAAGTCGAGGTCTACTCCCAATTGACCTGTGCGTTCTCGTGTCGAGCATTGGTGGGAGGCGTCTCCGAGGACCTTCACCTCGATGGGTTCTCGGGTGGAGTCGTCGTCCTCGAGGATGCCCAATGGGCCGACCCGACATCCCTGGGCCGCTTACAGCGTCTGGTCAAAGACGGTCCTCATCCCTACTTTCTCATCATCGCCCACCGACCCCTATCCGACGTCGACGGGTGGTGGTTCGACCAACTCGCCGCCACTGCTCGCCGTCACGCATCCCTCCTCGAGATTGCGCTGGAAGCAATCTCGACAGCCGAACCTGCCGGGGAACTGGAGTCACGAGATGTTGACCTGATCATTGCCACCGGGCTGATAACAGGACCACTCTCGGTGCCGGTCGCCTCACATCTTCTCGACCTTGGCGAAGAGGATCTACTCGAGACGGGCGACGTGCTCGTGGCTCGCGGCCTGCTGGGTCAGACTCGAGGCGGGTATGTGCCGACGCCGGGAGCTCCGGGAGTTGCCGCCGGAGAGGCGCGTATCGGACGCATCGCTGATCGGCTGGCGACGGTGATGGATCAAGAAGACGGCGAGGCTGCTGTGGTCGGTGCCCTGCGCATGGCTGCCGGGAAGCCGGCCGAAGCCTTCCCCCTGCTCAGCCAGGCAGCGAAAGATGCCGAAGAAAGGCATGCCGGCGGCGAGGCATTCCATATGGCCGAAGCTGCTCTCGAAGCTGCCGAGGAGAGCGGCATGGCCGACAGAGCAGAACTCGGAGACCTGCATCTGATCTGCGGTCGGTTCCTTCGCACAGCTGGGAGGACGGCGGCGGCTGTCATCCATCTGGAGAAGGCGGCTTCCGCTCTGGAAGGGCCGGCAAGAGTCGAAGCCCTGAGACTCGCATCGAACGCCGCCGACGACAGTCAGCATCCTCAGGACGCCGAGCGGCTGATCGCCATGGCCGAATTGGAGGCCGTCCGGCTCGGGGAAGGAACCGGGCACGGATCTCTCCTTGCGTTCCACGCACGGGTTCTGAATCGAATCGGATTCGCCGTCGAGGCCGATGCTGCACTCACCAAAGGACAAACTCTTCTTCAAGAAGACGGCTCCCCGGCCCAGCAGTTCGCCGCCAAGGTGAACGAGGCATGGATCCACTTCGACCGGGGTGAGGCAGGGCTGGCCGAGGCCGCATTCTCCCAGCTACGTGACGAGGCCGGGGCACTGGAAGGTGACGCCTCGGTGGCGGACAAGGAAGCATGGAGGGCTCGCTCCTTGTTCGCGTCCGGACACCCGGGTGAAGCAGTCGAAGCCATCGAGGTTGTCGAACAGCTGGCGATGCAGGAAGAGGTCGAAGCTCCTCTCTTCCTTGCACAGCTCGCACTGACCGAGGGCGGCCTTGCCTACGGACGCTACGAGGAGGCTCTCGAGGCTGCCGAGCGGGTGCTCGATCTCGTCGAGCGGCAACTGCCGGCGTGGGAGAACATGGCGAGGTCGCTTCGAGCCACCGTCTTTCTGCGCCTCGGTCGTGTCGACGAGGCACTGGCGGAAATCGACAGAGCCCTGGAAGTCACCCCGTCCGGAGCGAATGGATGGAGATGGCGGATCCGCTGTCAGGCCCTGCGCATCGAGATCACCGCGGCTGCCGGCTCGAAGTGGCCCGAGAACGAGGCGGAGGACCTGGCCGACCTGATGCTTCAGTCGCGTCTCTATGGCTGGGCAGCCGAAATGCTGTGCGCCATCGCCGAGCACGGGAAACGCAAAGGCGCGGCTTCTGAGGCGCTCGGGCTGGCATCTCACATAGGACTCCCGATGGTGGCGGCAAGGGCAGCCCAGGCAGGATCGTTGTGGCGTGACCCTTCAGCGGTGCATGCGATTCTGGCAATCAGGGCCGCCGGGAGACATATGCCGAAGGGATGGGAGGACACCTGGCAGGCACTGCCGCCGGTGGCCGCGTCAATGACCGCTCCCGAGCCAACCGACGATGAGGCAGTGGAAGCTGCGACCGCCGCCATGGACGAAGCTCTGTTGGCAGCCGGGCTCGCCGGGACGGATACGGTGCTCAGCCCCGCCCAACGCCGAAGCGGTGGCCTGGTCCGGCGGTCCCGCAGGTTTCACCCGTTGCGACTTGTCGCCGCAACCCTTGCAATAGTCATAGTCGCCGGGGGAACCGCCCTGGGAGTGGCCGAACTGACCAGGGTGGAGGTGGTGGCAGCGCCGACACCAACGACAGTCGCCCCGGAGGTGACTACCACGGTGGCCCCGACGCTGGAGGAGACACAAATCCCCGTGCCGGCCGGGGTGGATTTCTTCTTCGGGTTGTCAGAGCATCGTGGCGACCCGGGGCGAAGTGGCGTTCTCGAATGGCAGGGACCGAGGGAGGTGACCGGCTACTACTGGAAGTTCCAGACCGCCGGCCCGATCGAGGCAGGTCTCGTCACCTACGGAAAGAACGTCTACGTGGGGACGACCGAGGGCACCTTCTACGCCCTGGACCAGACGTCGGGAGACGAAAGATGGACCATGACGCCGGAGGGCCGCATCTCGGCAGCGCCCGCCTTCGGTCGATTCGATATCGGTCAGGGTGCCGATCCGATGATCATGGTGGTGGTCGACGACGACGGCATCGTGCGAGGACACGACGCGACCAGTGACAGAGCCGTTCTATGGGTGGAGTCACTGGGAGCACGCATCAGGTCCTCACCGGTGATTGTCGATGGCGTCGCCATCGTGGCGACAACCGAGGGGTTCATCCACGGGCTACATCTCCGAGAAGGCACTGAACTATGGAAGTACCCCGATGGTGATGAGGGAATCGGCCTGGTCTCGGCAGACCTCACCTATAACGACGGGACCCTGTATGTAGGAACCCAAGAGGGAATCCTCCACATCATTGATGTCTCATCGAAGACTCCCGAGCTCATCTGTGAGTTCGATGCCATCAGCGCGATCGTGGCCAATCCCCTGGTGGTCGACGATGTGGTCTATGTGGGAACCATGGGTCAGAACGTGTGGATACTGCCACCAAAGAGTTGTGACGGCTCGGTGGCCAACCGCCAGTTCGTCTATTCAGTGGACGCTCCGGTCGCGGTGGCACCAGCAATGGTCGGCGACATCATGTACCTGCCCGAGGGTCGGTTTCTCTATGCGAGAAACCTGGCCACCAACGACTTCCTGTGGGCGCCCGGGACGGTGGCCGTCGCCGAGGCCCCCATCTCGGCACCACCCGTCGTCGCCGGAGACACGGTGTACTTCGCGTCCGAGGACGGCGTCGTCCACGCCGTCGATGCACAAACAGGAGAGAAGCTCTGGACCTGGAAAACCGGACTTCATGTGCGCAGCGCCATAGCGGTGGTCGACGGGGTCGTGTTCATCGCCGGCGGTGACGGATTCATCTATGCGCTGGGTGGTTGAGGTCAGGCTTCGGATTCCAGGCCATCTCGCCGATGAATAGCTGAACAGGCGGACCTGCCCAGGAGACGGCTTGAACACAAACGACGATCAAGCGACCCTTCCCGACCAGTCGAAGGACCACGACGAGAAGCCTGGAGGCGTTCGGTGGCCGGACCTGCGAACTGATCTCTCACCGGTCGTCCTCGGAGTCCTCCTGGTCACATCGGCGATTCTCCTCCTGGCCAGCTCCCTGGGGTTGCTTTCGTGGTTGGTGACCATCGTCGCCATCCCGGCGTTGGGAGCGACCTTGGTGGAGGGCGGGCGTTGGGTGACCATCGCCGGGGTTGTCGCGGTGGTCGTGATCGTTCTTGCCAGTGCAATCGGAGAGGATGACCATCCCGCAACCGAGCAAAGTGCCAACATCGCGAGCACCTCCCCTGATCCCCCACCCGCCGTGTCCGGATCGCTTGGCATCAACATCAGTGACATGACCGATCTCTGGAACTCTCTGGTCGAGCCCCCCAAGATCACTCGCGGCCTCGTTCACAACACCGAGCCCGGGGAGTACGACAGCTTCATCTACCGCTTTGGCGACTGGGGACGGCTGGCGGGCGCGTATGACCCTTCGACCGACGCGGTATATGCCCTGGTGGCAACTGGCCAGTTCAGCAACGAGGCGACCGCCCAGCTGTACTTGCATCTCTGTTTCATGCTCAACCCGTACTCCCAGGAGTGCATCGACAACTACTTCGAGAAGGGGCTCGCTTACGGCGCCCTCGCCGACTTCTCCGGCGTGACACATCAGGCCGAATGGCAGATGGACGATCAGACCTGGCGCCTCGAAATCGAGGGCAATGTGCTGACCATCCGGGTGTTGGGAACAGCTGTCAGCTGAGCAACGGTCTTCGCAAACGCGCCGGCGCATAGGGGCCCATGTTCTACCGTTGAAGGGTGGACACTGATATCGCCGTCATCGGCTCCCTCAACCGCGATCTGACCGTGAGGACATCGAGACATCCTCAGCCGGGAGAGACCGTCCTTGGCACGGGTCATTACTGGGATGGTGGGGGGAAGGGCGCCAACCAAGCGGTGGCAGCGGCCCGGTTAGGAAGCAGGGTTGGCATGATCGGCCTTGTCGGCCATGACGATCACGGCGCCGCTCTCATCAACGATCTGGCGTCAGAGGGAATCGACACAACGGGCATCGGGATCGCCGAGGAGACACCGACAGGTCTCGCTGTGATCACCGTCGACGACGACGCCGAGAACACCATCGTGGTCAGCCCCGGGGCCAACATGGGTCTCACCCCCGCCCATATCGCCACCCATCTAGATCTCATGAAGAAAGCCAAGGTGATGCTCGCCCAGCTCGAGGTGCCGCTGGAAACTGTGGCCGCTGCCGCCAAGGCAGCTGGAGGTGTCGTGTGTCTCAACCCGGCACCCGCCCGATCTCTGCCCGATGAGTTGCTGAATCGGGTCGACGTGCTGGTACCCAATCGCTCCGAGCTCGCCTTCTTGACCGGGAGCCCCCTGTCCCAAACCATCGGTGAGGCCGAGCAAGCCGTGTCGCGCCTGCACTTTTCTGGTGCGGTGGTGGTGACGTTGGGCGCTGATGGAGCTTTGGTGATCGACGGAGAAACCGTCAACCACGTCGAGGCGCCTCATGTCGAAGCCATCGATCCAACCGGTGCGGGGGATGCGTTCTGCGGCGCCCTGGCCCACTCGTTGAGTCGAGGCCGGACCATCCTCGAGGCGGCCAGATGGGCAGTCGTGGCCGGTGCGGTCGCCGCCACCCGTCATGGCGCTCAAACGTCGATGCCAACACCTGCCGACATAGAGGCTCTACTGCCGGCGTGAGTAATCTGGCAGCCATCACACGGCCGATCATCATCGATGGCGACCCGGGCCAGGACGATGCGGTGGCAATCCTGTTGGCTCTCGCCTCCCCCGAAGACCTAGAGGTCCTCGCCATCACCGCGGTGGCGGGCAATGTTCCCCTCGACCTCACTGCCGCCAATGCGTTGTCGCTGGTCGAGCTGGCAGGTCGTCCCGATGTCCCCGTGTACCGGGGCTCGGTCCGGCCCATGGTGAAGACCCTGGTCACGGCGGAGTACGTGCACGGACCAACCGGGCTCGACGGGGCCGGTCTTCCGCCGCCCACGATCAAGACTCAGCCGGAGCACGCCGTCGACAAGATCGTCGAGATCCTGATGGCCGGTGACAATCAGGTCACCGTCTGCACGCTGGGCCCTCTCACCAACATCGGACTCGCCCTGGTCCGTGAGCCCGGGATCGCCGACAAGATCGACCGCTTGGTCATGATGGGTGGCGGGTTCTTCGAGGGTGGCAACACCACACCCGCTGCCGAGTTCAACATCTACGTCGACCCTCACGCCGCCCACGTCGTGTTCACCAGCGGCATCCCCATCGTGATGATGCCGCTCGATGTCACCCATCAGGCACTGACCACGCCTGATCGGCTCGAACGGTTCAGCGCCATCGGCAATGCCGCCGGCGAAGCGGTGGCCGGGATGCTCGACTTCTACGACCGTTGGGACATGGAGAAGTACGGGCTCCCTGGCGGGCCGCTTCACGACCCGACGGTGATCGCCTATCTCCTCGAACCCGAGCTCTTCGGTGGCAAGGAGGTTGCGGTCGAGATCGAGACCGCCCCCGGGCCGACCCAGGGAATGACTGTCGTCGACTGGTGGGGTGTGACCGACCGTGAGCCCAATGCCCTGGTGATGAACCACGTCGACGCCGACGGGTTCTTCGACCTCCTGGTGGAGCGCATCGCCAGGCTGTGAGACGCCGGACCGGCGTCGCCGACATTTACTGAGCAAAGACCCCGGGAACCGTTTGAGTCCCGGCGGGCATCAAAAGAGGACAACCGAGTGGAGGAACCTCGATGCCCAGCCGGACTGTCCGATTAGCCAGACGATTTGCCAGCCTGTTCGTTGTCATTGCCGTCACCGTTACGGCATGCGCTGTCACCACGTCCTCGACTGCCAAGCCGACCACTCCTACGTCAACCGGTGGCGGGTCAGTGAAACCTCCCCAGGTCGTGCTCGCCTCCAACGCCCTGGTCGTCTTTGACGCTTGTGACACCTTTCTCGACTACGTCATCTCCCATGCCGTCGACATGGTCGGTCCGTACGGTCTCGATGATCCCACCATCTACCCGTGGTTCGGTGGGGGTCTGAGGGCACTGGATGAGGCGGCCGTGGTCACCCAGGCCGCAGCCGCCGACAGCTCGGTCCCAAATTACTCCAGCACCAATGTCCAGGTGATAGGTGTCGACGAGCCCGACATCGTCAAGACCGACGGCAAGAGAATCGTCGTCCTCTCCGAGGGGAACCTGATCATCGCCGACGTCACCGGTGACGAGCCCGAGGTGACGGGTCGACTCAACGTCGGCAACCACTCCATCCAGAGCATGTTCCTCTCCGGCGACCGGGTCCTCATGTTCGGTTCCCAATGGTCCACATTCCAACCACTGGTGGAGAGCGATGCCGAGTTCGCCCCGGTCTATCAGACGCCGACCATTCAGATCATCGAAGTCGACATCAGCGACGACCCCGAGATCGTTCGCACCATGAGCATCGACGGCCGGTTCCTGTCTGGCCGCATGGTGGGTGACAGCGTCCGACTGGTCATGACATCGGGGCCCGTCGGCTTCGAGTGGGCTTACCCGAGTGGGTCGGGCCTGCGTGCAGAGCGCAAGGCCGTTGAGGAGAACCAGGAGATCATCCGCAACTCCGAGCCCGACAACTGGATTCCCTACTACGTGATCACCGACGCCGATGGCGACGTGACAAATGAGGGGATCCTCTTCGACTGCGAGCGTGCCAGCCATCCCGAGGAGTTCTCCGGGCTCAACATGCTGTCCGTGCTCACCATCGACCTTGGCGATGGCCTCGATATCCTCGATTCGACCGGTGTTCTCGCCAACGGTGACACGATCTATGCCTCACCAGACAGTCTCTACGTTGCCACCCAGAACTGGCAGACCTGGCAGTGGGCACGGTCCGGAATCGAAGGTGACGAGCCCGACGGCATCACTACCGACATCCACAAGTTCGATATCAGTGACACTGAGACCACCACATACATCGCCTCGGGGGTCATCGACGGCTACCTGCTCAACCAGTTCGCCATGGACGAGTACAAAGGCATGCTGCGGGTGGCCTCCACGACCAGTCCCTCGTGGTGGGGCGACGGTTTTGAGTCCGAGTCGATGGTGACCGTCCTTCGCGACATCGGTGGCGAGCTGGTCAAAATCGGCCAGGTCGACGGTCTGGGTAACACCGAGCAGATCTACTCGGTCCGCTTCATGGGCGACGTCGCCTATGTGGTCACCTTCCGCCAGACCGACCCGTTGTACACCGTCGACCTCTCCGACCCGAGACATCCAGTCGTGGCCGGCGAGCTCAAGATCCTCGGTTACTCCGCATACCTCCATCCGCTGGGCAACGGCCTGCTCATGGGAGTCGGCCAGGACGCGACGGACACCGGTCGGTTGCAGGGAACCCAGGTATCCATCTTCGATGTGAGCGACATCTCCAATCCGGTACGCGTCGATCAGCACACCGTGGCCAAAGGCTCCAACTCCGCAGTCGAGTACGACCACCACGCCTTCCTCTACTGGGACGAGACGGGCTTGGCGATGATCCCGGTTCAGCAGTACTCGTGGAACGATGAGAGTGAGTCGGCATGGTTCGGCGCAGTCGCCCTGCGAGTGGAGGACGACGGTGGCCTCGAGGAGGTCAATCGGGTCGTCCATCCCGGTGGTGACGACAAGAGCTGGGACTGGCGAGCCCAGATCAAGCGGTCCATTGTCATCGGCGACAGCGTCTACACACTGTCTTCGAAGGGGATCATGAAGAGCAGCCTGGACACGCTGACCGAAGAGGCCTGGCTCGACTTCTAGTGGTCTGTTTCGTAAGTCCGGTAACGCGTTTCGGCCGCCGGGCACGCGGCGGAGAGACGGTCTACCGGTAGCCTTCGAGCATGTTGAGACCACCGGTGCTCGGGGCGAGCGGGCCGCTCGGCCATACGCGGGCGTTTACTGAAGACCCGTTGGGCATGTTCTCGTTTCTCCTCGACACTTTTCCGGATGAAGAGGTGGTCAGGGTTCGTTTCGGGCCGTTTATGGATTACATCGTGACCGGGGCCGACGCTGCTCGTGAACTCATGTTGGGCGGTCATGACCGTCTGGTGAGACCGTGGTTCTTCAACCGGGTTTTCAAGGAGATGACCGGGCTCAACCTGTTCACAGCCAACGGCGAGGAGTGGTCATGGCGCCGGAAGATGATCGGACCGGCCTTTCACAGTGCCGAGATCGCGGAAATGGCCAACACGATGGTGTCGATAACGGAGCGGGTCGCCCGCTCCTGGGATGCGGGGGATCGGCTCGATCTGAGAGAAGAGATGACCTCACTGACCCTCGAGGTGGCAGGTCGGGCCCTCTTTGGGATCGACGTGAGGGCCGAAGACCGTGGTCATCGGCTGGCCCTGGGGTTTGAAGGCATGATCGAATGGACCAACCATCGCGTGGAGCGCTTCTTGTCAGAGCCCGTCTGGGCGCCCACGTTCCGGGCATTCCGAGCCCGGCGGGCTATTGGTGTCGTCGACGCGATCGCCGCGGAGACAGTCGCGGAAAGAAGGGGACACGAAGGAGAGCACCACGACCTGCTTCAGTTGCTCCTCAACTCCCGTGATGCCGAAACCGGGGAACCTCTCACCGATCATCAGGTGGTGTCGGAAGCCAAGGCCTTTTTCTTCGCGGGCCACGAGACCACATCCAGTGCGCTGTCATGGGCTTGGTTGGAGTTGGCCCGTCATCCCGACGTCGGCAAGGCCCTCCGGAAAGAATTGACCCGGGTGCTGGGCGGACGATCACCCCAGCTCTCAGATCTCGAAAATCTCGATCTGACCCGCCGGGTCATAGAGGAGTCGCTGCGTCTGCATCCTCCAGCGATGGTGTTGACCCGACGCACCCTCGGGGCGGTGGAGGCGGGTGGCTACAGCATCCCCGCCAACAGGGGGATCCTGGTTTTGATCTACGCAATCCATCGCAACCCCAAGTATTGGGACGCCCCTCACACCTTCGATCCGGAGCGGTTTACCACGACCAGGTCCGCGGGACGCCCGGCACACGCCTTTCTTCCCTTCGGTGAAGGACCCCGTATGTGCATCGGATCGAGGTTCGCCATGACCGAGGCCTGTCTGCTGTTGGCAACCCTGGCCCAGCGATGGCGATTCGAGGTCGAAGAACCGATCGATGTGAGATCCGACACCCGATTGGTGCTCAAACCTGCCCGGTTGGCGGCCACCGTTGTGGGCCACTAGGGGGCGACCCGGTCGGCCTGCCTTGCGGCGGCAACAATCCGGCTGAGTTCGGAATGGTGCGCCCCCTGCCAGTAGACCTTGTCACAGGACGAACAGACCCGAAAGTCGTCTACCCAACGGCTGGTCCCGGGTTCCAACCGATGGGCGATCTCCTCTTTGGTGACCGGAATCAGCTTCCCGTTGCAGGCCATACATCTGGTGAATGGAGCCAAGTGTCGGGCCAGATGAAAACGGCGGACCACCTCGGTCACCTGTTCTCTGGGGTCGGTGGCCCGAACGTAATAACCGTGCGTGACCGAGCCGTGCTTGAGCAGGCCCACATCCCGGGTGAGGAGGACCCGTTGTTGGGAGGTCGAGACCCGCACCAGTTCGGGATCATCCCAATCGTGGTCATGAACCGTGTCCAGGCCCAAGAGCCGGAGAAAACGAGCTAGCCGACGCAGGTGGTCGTCAGCGACGAAACTGACCGTCCGGAGGGGCTCCGGCCGTACCTTGACAATGGGGGTGATGTCGAAGGACTCGAACACCGGAAAGACGCTGAAGCGATCCCCATCCTCGACGAGATGGGTGAAGTCGACGGAGCGACCATTGGCAACGATCAAGTCGACCTCGGTGTGGGGGATCCCACAGGCCTCGATCATGTCCTTGACGCTTCCCGGGACTTCAAAGCTGCGAGTGACCGTGCCCGACTGGATATCCAGGGGGAGGAAGTCCTTCAGCTCCGCGTAGAACCTGAAAGTTGCCTGGTTGGTGATCAGTCACCCCCTGTCTCGGGTGCCACAACTCCGTCGCCCCTCAACATACCAACGCGGATCCCAGTCACGTTAGGATCAGTGCCGGATCACGAAAAGACCGCGACAACCTCGAGGAGCCGATGCAACACCTGCGACCACTCGAGCGACGTGTGCTCAGCATGGTTGACGACGGCGTCGGCATCGACGAGATCAGTAGCCGGATTCGGAAGAGCCCAGAACACGTCGAGCGGATCATCCAATGGACCTCCATCCCCCGTTCGAAGCCATCCGAGCGTCGTTCCCCCAGTCCAGTCGAGCGTCGTGTGCTCGCGTTGCTCGACGCCGGGGAAACCCACGAAGAGGTCGGCCGCCGTTTTCGCCGGGGCGCCGACTACATCCGCCAGGTTGAAGGGCTAGCCCACTACAGGCTCGGTCTCGAGCTGCTCGGTGGGCGCCGCCCGGAGCCAGAAGACAGCTCCGCCTAACCCATCAGACTTAGCAATTGCACCGACAGCAGTACGTGCACCACGGCCGGTCAGCCCTCTCCGTGGCCCCGAGTTGGCTCGTACAGCCTGACCTGGTAATCCTGGAGCATCCGGGATGCCGTGACTCTGGGGCCAAGGGTTCTCCAGGCGTGTCTGATCCGGCGGTTGAACACTTCCCGTGACTCGTGGTACTCATCCCTGGCCGCAACAAGGGCGTCGACCACCGCGGCCGAGTCCTCCGAATCACGGATCTCGGGATCGGTCGTTTCGCTCGCAGCGATGGCCCAGCCGTTCTCGCCGTCGAACATCTCCGACCACCAGCCATCCAGGATCGAGCAATTCAGGCCGCCGTTGAGTGCCGCCTTCTCCCCGCTGGTTCCCGATGCCTCCCTGGGATGGATCGGATTGTTCAGCCAGATGTCACAGCCCTGGACCAGATGAGAGGCGATCGCCATGTCGTAGTCGGGGATGAAGCTGAAATGTGAGTTGGCGTCTCTCGACTCGGAGAAACTCAGGATCTGAGAGAGTAACGCCTTGGCCTCCTCGTTCGAAGGATGAGCCTTGCCGGCGAACAAGAAGTGGATCGGCCTATCGCCGTCGGCGAGCATCTCGACCAACCGGTCGCGTTGTTTGAGGATCAAGCCGGCCCTCTTGTAGGGAGCGAAGCGTCTGGCGAATCCAACGATCAGTGCATCCGGGTCCAGAGTCACACCCATCGACGACACCAGCTCCGACAGTCGGAGTGATCCTCGCCGTCGCATCTCGATGAGCCTGTCGTCGTCGATGTCGTCTACACGGTCCCAGGCCTCGGTGAGACCCTCAGCCCAGCCTGCGCCGAGGACATCGTCGAACAACGCCTGCGCCGCATCCCCGGTCCAGGTTCTGGCATGGACCCCGTTGGTCACGTGGCCGATACCGCTCCCCTCCTCGAGATCGGAGAACAGATCACGGCTGACCTCTCCATGCAACTCGGACACGCCGTTGGCGACGCTCGACATGCGTAGACAGAAAACAGCCATGTTGAAGGTGTCGCCATCACCCGGCTCGGAGCCCAGCCTCCAAACATCGGCGAGCTCGACGTTCCAGCGTTGGGTCCACAGGTCCAAATAGGGGCCCAAAGTGGCCCGATTCAGCTTGGCGATCCCGGCAGGCACCGGGGTGTGGGTGGTGAAGACCATGCCCTTGCTGACACGGGCTACTGCTGAAGTCAGGTCACCATCCTTGATGACCCGGTCGATCAGTTCCAGATTGATGAAACCGGCATGACCCTCGTTGAGGTGATAGATCTCGATGTCCCAGCCAAGAGCGGCCAGCGCTCGAGCTCCACCGATACCAAGGACCATCTCTTGGGAGAGTCGGTGCTGTTCGGTACCCAGATAGAGACGATCGGTGATCGCTCGGTCTCTGTCGTCGTTCGACTCCACGTCGGTGTCCAACAGGATCAGGGGCACACTGCCGATATCCATTCGCCAGACTCTGGCCCCGACCTCACGGCCGGGAAGTGGCACTTCAATCTCGATTCCGGTGTCGACCGCACCCACCTTCTCCGGCTCGATAGTGCTGAAGATCTCGCCCTGTTCCCCGTCTTCGATCACCTGGCGAAAGGCCCCCTGGTGATAGAACAACCCGACACCGGCCAGCGGAAGATCGGAGTCGCTTGCCGCCTTCAAGAAGTCTCCCGCCAGCACACCGAGACCCCCTGCGTATTGGCGGGCAAAAACGCTGATCCCGAATTCGGGTGAGAGATAGGCAATGCTCGGTGAGGAGTCGATGACATCCCTGGCAAGGCCGGCCGACTCTTCGAGAACCACGGTCATGAACTCGTCGTCATCGGCCAGCTGATGGAGCTGAAACTCGCTCAGACCCGATACGGCTTCCAGAGGGTGTTGATCGGGATCGGCCCCGGGAAGCGCCATGAGGAGGTTGCGACACGATGGCGTCCAGGTCCACCGATAATTTGTGGCGAGCCGCAGCAGCACCTCACGCAAAGCTCGAGAATCCACCCGTCATCTCCTCAAAAGACAAGACCACCGACCCGTGTCGGTGGCGTGTTCGGCGTTATTGAACGCGGGGCACTCTAGTGGTGTGTCGTGGAAATAGCGCCAGCACATGTCCGAGTCCTCGCTGTCATCTGGCCAGGACACACAACGAAGGCGCAGCCGTAGCTGCGTCGAGGCGGAGGACGAAGCCAGGGGCGTCGAGGGCCGGAGAGATGCGGTGATTATTTGTGCGACACACCACTAGGCAATCCAATGCTGGAATGTCGGTCATCGACTGCGACCGCTCTTCCTGTTCAGCTCTGCCATCTTTCTGGCCAGGTCGGAGGTCGCAACATGTTCGGCCATGCGCCACTGCCAGTTTCCTTCGGTTGTCGACGGGTAGTTCATTCGAGCCCCCGTGCCGAGACCGAGAAGGTCTTGCATCGGAGCGATGGCGATAACGGCTACCGACTCCCAGGCACGAGAGATCAGCGCCCACGGGTAGGTCTCGGGGGAGGCTTCTGTATATGTGAGCGCCTGTTGGCGGTAACGCTCGCTCTCCGAATCGAGACGACCACGGGCGGTGTCGTTGTCATGGGTGCCGGTGTAGACGACAGAGTCGTCGGAGTAGTTCTCGGGCAAGAGCTGCTTGTCCGGGTCACCAACAAAGGCCTCCTGAAGAACTCTCATGCCCGGGTACCCGAGTTGACGCCGGAGATCCTCCACGACATCTCCGAGCGGACCGAGGTCTTCGACGATGATGTCGAGGTCAC
>JAZFTN010000117.1:0-6757 GCA_036446715.1 Acidimicrobiia bacterium
GCCACCCGCAGCCCGAAACAGGACCATCCGCTCGCAGAGCTGGAAGTGGAGTGGCGGCATCGGGCCGATCAAGTCGGTCTCACAGCAGAGCGGGTCGCTTCGGTGACGGGCCGCAGCAGACAGGTGACAACCCCAGATCCACCGGTCCTGTTCGACAGTCTCGGCTCACCTGACGGATTGACCGCACAGGCGTCAACCTTCACCAAACCCGAAGTGGTCAAGGAGGTCGCCGGAGCTTTGCCTGAGGGTGGCACCCGAACCGAGATCGAAGACCTGGCTGAGATGTTCCTCAGCACGCACGGCATCGTTCCGGTCCTTGTGGGACGCGACGTTGAAACCTCCGATACCGTGATGGATGTCGCTGTCGGCGAGCCTGGAGTGCCTGTCGAGTCGCCCGCCGAAGTTGGAGTGGTTGGGCTGATGCGACGCCGCGACGGGAAGGTGTTCCCCGGCGCCGTGGACCGGTTGTATACCACTGTCGAACTGCTCGCCATCGAACAGCGAATCATTCAACACGCAACCGCAGGGGTGGCCGCCGGACGTTGGGTGGTACCACACCGTCTTGTCGAGGCCAGGTTGGTACGCCACCGGTTTCTCACCGACGGTCAACGGGAGATGGTGCGCTCCTTCGCCACCTCCGGCAACACAGTTGACATTGGGATCGGCCCGGCGGGAACCGGCAAGACCGCTGTGATGGCTGTGATCAGCCAGCTCGCCACCCTGACCGGTACCCCGATTATGGGTGCGGCACTTGCGGCTCGGGCGGCTGCGGGTCTTCAAGCCGCCACCGGAATTCGATCCACCACACTGACCCGACTCCTCAACCAACCCGGACAGGAGAGCGGTCTTCCTTCGGGGGTTGTCGTCGTAGTCGACGAGGCAGGGATGGTCGGTACCCGTCAACTCGCCGCGGTATCCGACCTTGTAGAACAAGCAGAAGGGAAGCTGATCCTGATCGGTGATGAACACCAGTTACCTGAGATCAACGCCGGTGGCCTGTTCCGGGCCCTGACCAACCGGCTTCCCACGACCGAACTGACCGACAACGTGCGCCAACGCCACCTGTGGGAGCGGATTGCGCTGACCGAACTCCGAGACGGATCCGTCAAGCGGGCAGTGGGAATGTATCGACAACACAAGAGGGTCATCATTGGACACGACCGGGACGACACGATCTCCCGGGCGGTAGGAGACTGGTATCGCCACGTCGTAGCCACCGGTGATCTGACGTCGGGGCTGCTCATCGGCTACGAGAACAACACCGTCGCCGAACTCAACCAACTGGCCCGCAGCCACCTCGCCGCGTCGCAACATCTTAACGGACCCACCCTCAGGACAGCGGAGCGAAACTTTGAGACCGGTGACCGGATCCTCTGCCGGAAGAACCATGACCGGTTCGACGTGCTCAACGGCGACCTCGGAACCGTCGTCTCCGTCGACCCAGACCACAGGACGCTCACGGTTCGGCTCGACCGTGACCCCGAAACCCGGGAGCTGCCCTTCTGGTACCTCGATGAGGGTCATGTCGACTACGGCTACGCCCTCACCGGCCACAAAGCCCAAGGTGTCACCACCGACCGGACCTTCACAGTGGTGGCGGGTGGCACTGACCGGGAGTGGGCCTACGTGGCGATGAGCCGCGGCAGCGAAGCCAACACCCTCTACCTCGCCACGCCAGAACCCGGCGACGAGCTATGCACCCATCTCACCCATGAGGATCGGAGAAACGCTCTGGACGCGTTGACTTCATCGCTTGGCCGCAGCTCAACCCAAACTGCGGCTATCGACCACATCGTCGGGCCACCCCCACCGAGCAGCGACGTCGCTGAACGTGTCGCTTGGATCGTTACCCAGCGCCGAGCGGAACGCAACGAACTCGAACGCATGTCATCCGCCATCGAACTCGCCGCCGAGCGCTGATCACGACCACCAAGCGTCGTTACGGATCCGCGAGATAATGACGGCTATCGAGCGATCGGCTTTCGTGTTTGGCTTCTGGGTGGTTTGGTGATCTCGGTGAGTGGCTCGCTGGGAGTGTCGACCGGGAGCTGACGGATCTTCTCGAGGCCTTTCTCGTTTTTCTCATCGGTGGGCGTGAGGTCGTCCCAGGTCTCGATCTCGGCGAGGGTGCGTTCTACCCATGCTGCGACCATGTTGATGTGGTTTGTGAAGAAGTCGACTGCGAGGGCTCTGATGTAGACCTGGTCTTGGGTGACGTTGATGCCGTCAATGAACTCTTGTTTGACTTCGCCGGCGAACCGCTGCATGTCTTGGGCATCTGCCTGGACCTGTTTGAGGGTGCCGATGAGCTCATCCTTGGTTCCCAGTGGGGCGACGAAGACTCGCAGCACCGGATTCGAATCCACATCGCCACGAGCGACCAGGAACGCAAACATGGATGACAACGACGACAAGCGACGTTTGATCGTCCGAGCCGACAACCCTGATTCGCCATCAACAAGCCGGATCACGTTCGGGTCACCCACCGACCGCTGGGCCGTGACGAATCCCAACACATCCGCCGTCGTAACCGCATCAGGATCCTTCGCCACCGCCGTGAAGAAGATCTTCAAATCGGACCCTGCCGCTACCACCGTGTTCGGTCGACACCGCACAGCCAGGAACTCGAGATACGCATCCACCGACTCATGACCCAGACGGATCAACAACCGATCATCCGGTGCCACAGAGCGAACTAAAAACGGGGACCAAGACATGGCAGACATCCTCTCCGGCCCCGACGGGACCGCTGCCACCCACAGTCCCAGAACAACCACCGTCCGTCCACCAAACCGCGGACGGATTACCCCTATATCCTCACTTATGCTCGGCGTCTTCGAGTATGGAATCTGTGGGCAGCGGTCCTGGATGAGGATTTCTTGCCGGATGATTGTCAGTCGAATCGGTCGATGATGGCTGCAATGATTTCGTCCGGGGCGTCTTCCTGGATGTAGTGCTTGGCCTCGGGTAGTTCCACGACTACTCGGTCGGAGAAGACCTCTTTCATTCGAGTCAGGAATTTGGGACGGAATGCCAGGTCTTTCATCCCCCAGACCAGTAACACAGGTTTCGACGCGAGGTTCGCTTTCACCTGGGCGTCGAGGTCTCCGAGCCAATCTCCCGACGCCAGGATCTCCCGGGGGGCGATAGGCAAAGCCACACGCATCTCCGGAGTGGACTGAACGGCCCGGTAATGGTCCATCACCTCATCCGAAAGTTTCGTTGTTGCGCCTGTTGGAATCCCACGTTCGACAAACCAGTTGTTCTTCAGAATTCGGCGTTGCATAAACCCTGTAGACATGAATCTGCTGAATAGACGCATCATTGGGCTGACGTTTTTCCAAAACCATGTGTTGCCCAGGACGATCCCGGACACACGATCAGATCTGGCTGCGGCCATGCTCATGCTGATCGGCCCACCCCAGTCTTGACCCATCACGATCATGTCATCCAGTCCCAGGTGGTCCACCAGTTCCCCTAAGATCCCGGCGTGCTCCCTAGGGGTGTATCCGTAGCTGTCGGGCCTGACCGACAACCCATAACCCGGATAGTCGATGACCACGCACCGAAACCGGTCACGGAGACCGATGACGATGTGCCTGTAGAGGAAACTCCACATCGGTTGGCCGTGACAGAAGACAATCGGACGGCCCTCACCCTCGTCGATGTAGTGCACGCGACCGACAGAAGACTCAAACCACTTCGATTCGAACGGAAACAGGTCAGGAGAGGGTGTGAAGTCGATCGTCATGATTTCAAGCTACACCTTCAACGCTCCACGAAGATAAGTTGAGATTTCGGGACCGGGCCGAAACCGCGCACATAACACTTATGCGTGTCGCTCCTGATCGAGAGATGCAACAGGCGGTGGGGGTGCGGCCTGCATCGGTGTTGACGGTATGCGTAGGTTTGGGGTCATGTTGTTAACGGTTGAGATTCCTCGTCTTCGGGAGCTGATTGTCCGTCGGCTGGCCCAGAAGTATTCGGTTGAGGATGCCGAGTTGATGGCTGATTCTGTCCTGTTTGGTGAACTGGTCGGCCGTCCCTCTCATGGGATTGCTCGGCTTCTGGCTGGGAGTTATGGGGCAATGGATGAGGAACCGGGAGGCTCGCCTGAGGTGACAGGGACCGGACCTTCGGCGGCCCGGATCACAGGTGGTCCAGGCATTCTGGTGGCGTCTTTGGCTACTCGACTGGTAGCAGAACTCGCCTCTGAGAACGGGATGGCCGTCGTCTCAACAACCGGCAGTCGCTCCACGTCAGGCAGTCTCACCTATTATGTGGAGCAACTCACCAGCCAACAGATGGTGGCGTTTGTTGTCACCAACACCTTGTCGTTGATCACCCCGTCAGGGGGTTGGGAACGGATGCTCGGCACCAACCCTCTTGCTGTTGGTATCCCCGCTGTTGGGTATCCGTTCATTGCAGACATGGCCACTTCAGCGATAACCGGCGGGGAAGTGATTGCTTCGGCCAAGACAGGAGCAACGATTGCCGAAGGCGTTGCGGTTGACAACCAAGGCAACCCGACCACCGACCCCCAAGCCGTACTCGACGGAGGCGCTCTCTTGCCGTTTGGTGGCCACAAGGGGTTAGGCCTATCAATGATGGTCCAGCTTCTCACCGGGGTATTCGCAGGGTCCAATTCGCTGCCGATAGGTGACGAGGACGACTGGAGCCACGTTTTCATAGCCATCTCAATGGCGACACTCGGTGATCCCGACCAGATGAGACAAACCGCCCAGGACTTGATCGATCGTATACGTGCCACCAAAACCCTAGACGGTTCCGAAGTTCGCATACCTGGCCACCGAAGCCTCACCAGACGAGACGCGGCCCTAGCCAAAGGAACCGTCGACATAAACTCCGACACCCTCGAACAACTCACCAACCTTCTATGACAATCGGCAGGCAAAAATAACGGCACTTATGCGTGGACGCATAGGCGTACAGTTGTCCGGTGAACCCTCCTCCACGACGTACGGTCTGGTCAAGGGTCTATGCGATCTCCACATGGACGCTGATCGTCTACTTCGGGGTGATGGCGGTTGTCTGAATCGCCCTGGGTTGAGTGGAGACTCCTGAGCTTGGAAACGAGGATGGAGTCATGTCAGAGAAGTATCAGGTGCCGACGACTCGTCGGTATTCGCTCGAGTTCAAGGAGCGGGCGGTGCGGATGGTCCGTCAGCTCCGAGAAGAGACGGGCGAAAGGAAGGGAACGGTCGGTCGGGTCGCCGACCAGTTGGGCTGTGGCGTTGAGTCGCTGCGCAGCTGGGTTAAACAGGATGAGATCGACCGGGGTGAGACCGGCGGGGTGAGCTCGGTGGAGACGGAACGGATCAAAGAGTTGGAACGGGAAAACCGTGAGTTGCGTCGTGCTAACGCCATTTTGAGATCGGCGTCGGCTTTCTTCGCGGCGGAGCTCGACCGCCCACAGAGATGATGGTGACCTACATCGACACCCACAGGTCCGAGTTCGGAGTCGAGCCCATCTGCAGGGTCTTGCAGGTGGCTCCGAGCACTTACTACGCCGCCAAGTCTCGGCTGCCCTCGGCCCGGGCTATCCGGGATGGGTTGATGATGCCGATCCTCCTTGCGCTCTGGATCGCCAACTTCAAAGTGTATGGGGCGCACAAACTGTGGAAAGCGGCACGCCGTGGTGGCCATGATATTGGCCGGGATCAAGTCGCCCGACTGATGAAAACCCTCGGTATTGAGGGGGTGCGGCGGGGACGGCGGATTCGGACCACTCGACCCGACGACCAGGCGGCACGGCCTGGGGATCTGGTGGGGCGGGACTTCACCGCTGCTGAACCGAACCGGCTGTGGGTCACCGATCTCACATTCGTACCGACCTGGCAGGGTGTCGCCTATGTGTGTTTCATCGTCGACGCCTTCTCGAGGATGATCGTCGGGTGGCGGGTCGCATCGAATATGCGCACCGTCATGGTCCTCGACGCCCTAGAGATGGCCCGCTGGGCCAGAGGCGCCCAACTCGAAGGCCTCGTCGCCCACTCCGACGCCGGCAGCCAGTTCACGTCGATTCGTTACGGGGAACGTCTCGCTGAACTCGGAGCGACACCGTCGATCGGATCCGTCGGTGACAGTTACGACAACGCCCTAGCCGAGACAGTGAACGGGCTTTACAAGACCGAACTGATCTACGGACCCGACCAGGGACCATGGAGAAAGATCGAAGACGTCGAGTTAGCCACTTTGTCGTGGATCCACTGGTATAACACCCAACGGCTCCACGGCTACCTCGATTATGTTCCCCCGATCGAATACGAGGAGGCCCACTACGCTCAACTCGCCCCTACGGGCAGATAGGAAACCAAACGGAATGGTCTCCATCAAACCCAGGGCGATTCAGTTGGTTCCTGTCGATGTGGGGAAGGCCACGGCGATGGCTTTGGTGGCTGACCTGTTCGGTGAGGTTGTTGTGGAGCCGTTCGGTTTCGACCTGACTGAGGCAGGAGTTTCAGTCCTGGTGGCGGCTGTTTCTTCCGCTGAGTCGGAGCGTGAAGCGGTGATGGTCCGGTTCGGGGTTGAGGCTGCGGGCCGTTATCACCGCACTCTGATGGCTTCTCTGCGTCGTCAGGGTCTCGAGGTGGTTGAACTCAACCCGGGAGCGGTGGCTGAGGCCCGTTCCGGGCAGGGGAAACGGCGTCTCAAAAGCGACGTGCGGGATCTGGCAGCGATGGCCGACCTGTTGGCTCGAGGCGGGGGACGTCCTCCGCAACGAGTGGACACCGAG
>JAZFTN010000118.1:0-4759 GCA_036446715.1 Acidimicrobiia bacterium
TCAAGGCCCCGGAATGCTTCTACATCGAGGAGACCCTCCGTGAGCGTCTCGACATCCCTGTGTTCCATGACGACCAGCACGGCACGGCCATCATCAGCGGGGCTGCATTTCTCAACGCACTCGACCTCACCGGACGTGATATCGCTGAGACGAGGGTTGTCTTCTCGGGGGCCGGCGCAGCAGGTGTGGCTACCGCGCGTTTCTTCATCGAACTCGGTGTGGACCGCGCCAACATCGTCATGACCGACTCCCGGGGAGTGATCCATGAGGGGAGGGACGACCTCAACGACATCAAACGCGAGTTTGCGGGGGAGACGGAGGCCAGGACTCTCGATGACGCAATGGTGGGGGCGGACGCCTTCGTCGGTGTTTCTGTCGCCGGGATTGTGAGCAAGGAAATGGTCCGGTCGATGGCCGACCGGCCCATCGTGTTCGCCCTCGCCAACCCCGACCCCGAAATCACCTATCCGGACGCCAAGGCAGCCAGGGATGACGTCGTCATGGCTACCGGTCGCAGCGACTATCCGAATCAGGTCAACAATGTTCTCGGCTTTCCCTTCATCTTCAGGGGAGCGCTCGACGTGCGGGCGAGGGGTGTGTCGGAGGGAATGAAAGTCGCCGCTGCCAGGGGTTTGGCCGATCTCGCCCGTGAGCCGGTCCCGGATTCGGTCCTGAGTGCCTATGACGTGGACCGGCTCTCATTTGGGACCGAGTATCTGATCCCCAAGCCCTTCGATCCGAGAGTTCTCTGGACGATCGCCCCCGCTGTGGCCAAAGCTGCGGTTGACGAAGGGCTTGCCCGCGCTCCGATCACCGATTTCGACGCATATCGCAACCAACTGCACGCCAGGTTCCGTGCCTCCTATGGATTGATCACGTCCATCACCACACGGGCAATGGAACAGCCCAAGCGGGTGGCCTATCCGCACGCCCACGACCTGAGAATCATCCGGGCAGCGAGACGTGTCGCGGATGAGGGAATAGGCAGTCCGATTCTCTTGGGTGACGCGGAGATGATCGAGTCTCTCGCTGCGGACGCCGGGATCTCGATAGAGGGGATGGAGGTCATCGATCCGGTCTCAGAAGACTCGGACCGCTTGCGATATGCCGTGGTGCTCGAGGAGCTGCGACGGGGCCGGGGTCTGTCACTTCATGACGCAGAGGAGCAGGTGGCCGATCCGAACATGTATGCGTGTCTCATGGTGAGAGAGGGAGCGGCCGACGCCGTTCTCGGCGGTCTCACCACCTACTACCCGGAGACGATCAGGCCCGCTCTCCAGGTTCTCAACGTCGAGGAGGGGCGCTCGATTGTCTCCTCCGTCTACATGGTGGTTGTGGGAGGAGCCCCCTTCTTTTTCGCTGATTGTGCGGTGAACATCGAGCCCACCGCCGAACAACTCGCGGAGATCGCGGTGGCCGCTGTTGACATCGCGCAGAGGGACTTCCACCGTGACCCCCGCGTCGCCTTCATCAGCTATTCGGACTTCGGGTCGGCGGGAGGGGCAGAGCCTGCCAGGGTGCGCAAGGCGCTGGAGCTGTTCAGGAGCGCCCGGCCGGACGTGCCGGCCGACGGAGAGATGCAGGCAGACTCGGCAGTGGTGAGCGAGTTGCTCGAGCAGAGACGTCCGGGTGGGTCTTTGCACGAGACCGCCAATGTCTTGGTGTTCCCCAACCTGACGGCCGCCAACGCGTCTTACAAGTTGCTGAACCGTCTCGCCGGCGCCGAGGTGATCGGCCCGATCCTGAGCGGCCTGTCCAAGACGGTCCACGTTCTCCAACGCGACGCCTCAGTCAATGACGTGGTCAACATGACCGCCATCGCCGTGGCCGAGGCCCAACGCCGCGAATCACTTTCCTGATGCATGGCGCGTCGGTATAGAGGCTTTTGCCGGTCGAGAATGAGCGAAGACGACTCTCATCCGGTCTTTCAGTACTCCTCGTATCGCATCCGTGAGCGTTCCCCTTCCGCATCTATGACTCGTCATGTACAATCTAGACAAACGCAACTGTACATAAGAGGGGTAGCCGTGGAGATAGGAGTAACAGCACTCCGAGCAGAGCTGAAGCGCTGGTTGGAAGAGGTGAAGGCAGGCGAAGAGATCATCATCACCGATCGAGGGGTGGCGGTCGCTCGGCTCACCGGTGTCGATGCCGCCCCGATTCTGGAGCAGCTCGAAAACGAGGGTGTCGTGCGCTTACCCCGGAAGACGTCGCGCCCGAAGGCGTCCGGACGACGCCGGATTCCTGCTGGCCGACCTGTCTCTGAGCTGGTCACACAACAGCGCGACTGACGTGGCGATCGTCTACTTCGATTCCAGCGCCCTCGTCAAGCTCGTGGTTGACGAGGATGCCAGCGACGTCGCCGCAGCGCTGTGGGACGGAGCAGACGCCGTTGTCAGCAGCGGTCACGCCTATCCCGAAGTCCGGGCGGCGCTTGCCGCCGCGCACCGAGACGAACGCATCTCGGCGCGATCAATGCGCAAGGCAAAAGAGGAGTGGGAACAGTTCTGGGAGGCCCTCGCGATCGTCGAATCCCGCCGATCCGTACTCGTCGACGCCGGGGAGGTGGCGGAACGCTACCGGCTTCGAGGCTACGACGCCGTTCATCTTGCCAGTGCCCTGACCATCCCCAATCCCCACATCCTGATGGCGGTATGGGACGATCGGCTACGGAGCGCCGCAGTCGAAGCGGGGCTGAGCATCGCTCCGATCCAACTCTGAGGGTGCTCCACACCACCCGTGGCTCGCTCTATTTCACCCCATCACCAGATACGAGCGACAGGACGCCTCTCATCCGGTCTTCCAGTACTCCTCGTAATGGACGTTCCCCCGCTGCTTGCGACGGTCGATGGTGAAGCCTTTCTCGTGAAGGAGTTGACAGACTCCTACCAGTTCGGGGAATTGCATCGAGCCGTCGTCGGTCTGGCTGGGGAGCCCGATCATCGCCGGGTTGCCGCATAGGAAGACATGGGTGTTGGCCGGATCGAGTGGCTCCCCAAGTTCGTCCTCGAGCCGGCCTGAGGTGATCAAATCCTGGATGTACACCTTGTTGCCTTCGTTCTCCGGCTCGCGAGTGGTGAGGGGGACATGTCTGTAGTTGGGATGTCGGCTCTCGACTGTGGCGTGTTGCGACGTGTAGGCGAGGTCTCGTCGATAACGGACACACACCACTGAGACGATCTTGCCCCGGTGGCCGTTTCTGAGCAGTTCGGCCGTCATCACGTTGTGGGGCGCTTCGCCGGTTCCGGTGGCGAGAAGGACCAGGTTGTCGGTCGGCTGCACGCCGTCGAGGGTGTACCGGCCGGTGAACTTGCGGCCCATGTAGATGCGATCTCCGACCAACCTGGTGAAGATTCGTGGCGTCAGGGCCGGGATCTCCTCCTCATCGGGACGCACCTGCACGACGTAGAACTCGACGTCAGCCGGTTGAGCCTCTACAAGTTCCCCGTCCCCGCCGACGATCGAACTGGCGACCGAGTAGGACCGCCTTGCCATCTTCTCGATCTGGTCCTGGTCGTCTTCGAAGTCTTCCATCGCCTCGTCGGCGCGTCGCTCCCAGAATCCGAGGCCCAGCGTTGTGTACTGACCGGGTTTGAACGACTTGATCGGCTCGTCCGGCGTGACCTTGATCACCCAGAGGTCCGGACTGTGTGCCCTGATGTCGGTGACGGTCGCGTTGTAGTGCTCGTTGCGGAGTCGTGCGATGCGGTCTTCTGGCGATTCGATCTCGTAGAAGACGAGGAGTTTGGAGAGAACGTCGGTGGCAACGGCGAGCGCTTCGTCATCCCATCCGCCGGTTCGGGTCACAGTCACCAGGTTGGAGAGGACATGGATGTTTTCTATCTGCTCGTCGATCACGAATAGACGCTGTGCCAGCAGTTCAGGTGGTGATTCATTGTTGTCCGGTGGCCCAGGGAAGGAGAAGCCGTCCTGACCCGTCAGGGTTCGATCGAGGTCGAAAAGAGCCGTTTTCCCGATCAGGGTGACGACAACTTCGATTAACTGGCCCATCAACTACCAACCTACCGACGGGAACACACGTCGTGACACGACTGTTGTGTGGGGGCATGGAATCAGCAGTCAAAAAGGCGATGGATCGCGGTGGAATCGCTGACATCACCACCATCGGACGCAAGTCCGGAGCGGAACGCCGCATCGAGATCTACTTCCATCAGTTCGACGGTGTCTACTACCTGACGGGAAGACCCGGGCGACCCCGTGACTGGAACGCCAACATTGTTGCCAAACCCGACTTCACGCTTCACTTGAAGAAAGGTGTGACCGCGGACGTTCGGGTCGTAGGCGAGTCCGAACCAGATCGCGAGGAGAGGGCAAGGATCCTGCTCCGGGTTCTTGTCGAAAGCTGGGGCTCCGAGCCGGAGAAAGCCGAGTCAAGGCTCGATGAGTGGGTCGACGGCGCTCCATTCGTCCGGTTCCGTCCGGTCGAAGAGAGCTGACATCAGCCGGCGAGGATCCATGTCGTGAAGTGCCACATGTTCCACAGGTCGGGAAGCAAAGGCCACCAGCCGGACGGAGAAGTGGGGTCGAAGTCGACGTGGCGGAGCAACTGCACGGTCGAAGTCTTGGCGTGGGGCATTCCGGCCTGGAACCGGCTCAACTCGGCGTAAGGCACCAGCGGGTCGTCGGTCGAGTGCATTGCCAATACCGGGACGGTGATCTGGCCGGCTACCTGCGACGGAGAGAAATCTTCGATCAACGAGCGCAGAGAAGGCGGAAGTCGCTCGGCGAGCTCGGCTGT
>JAZFTN010000119.1:0-4647 GCA_036446715.1 Acidimicrobiia bacterium
GGGACAGAGCCTGTTCGAGGGTGGCGTCCTTCCCGAGAATCGACGGTGGCATCGCCTTGGCCAGCCGGTCCCCCATCGAATAGGGATGGCCGAGCACACGCGCCGCATCCCGAAGGGCCTGCTTGCCCTTGATGGTGGCAAACGTGATTATCTGAGCCACACGATCGCTGCCGTACTTTTCGGCCGCGTAGCGGATCATCTCTCCCCGATAGCGCTCGTCGAAGTCCATGTCGATATCCGGCATCGACTTACGACCGGGATTGAGAAAGCGCTCAAAAATGAGCCCGTGAACAAGAGGGTCGATGGCCGTGATCCCCAGGCAATACGAGACGATCGACCCCGCAGCCGATCCTCGACCGGGTCCGACACGGATCTTGTTCTCGCGGGCATGGCGAATCAGATCCCAGACGATCAAGAAGTAGGCGGGAAAGCCCATCTCCTCGATGATCTTGAGCTCGTGCTCGACCCGTTCCAAGACTTCGGCGTCCGGCTCGGCGCCGTACCTCTCCCGGATCCCATGCTCGACCAGTCGACGCAGATAGGTCAGCTCGGTCTCACCCTCGGGCACCGGGAATTGCGGGAGGAGAATCTTCCCGAACTCGATTTCGACACTGGCCCGCTCGGCAATCCACAACGTGTTGTCGCAAGCCTTGGGAAACTCGTCGGCGGGAAACAGGCGGCGCATCTCATCCGCCGACTTGAGATAGTGCTCCGACCCCTCAAACCTGAGTCGACCGGGCTCGTTGCGCAGCGACCCGGTCTGTATGCAGAGCAGCACGTCGTGGGCGTCGTGCTCGTCCCGTCGGGTGTAGTGGGCGTCATTGGTCGCCAGGAGTGGAGCACCGATCCGGTCGGCGATCTCCAGAAGGTCTCCCATGATGCGTTGCTGGGCTTCGATCCCGTGGTTCTGAAGCTCGATGAAGAAGTTATCCCTGCCGAAAACGTCCTGAAAGCGGCCCGCCGCAGCCACCGCCGCCTCGAAGTCTCGGGAGTCTGCCTTGTTCCCCTCCTCGCTGACGGCGTCGGGAGCCAGGAGCTGGGGCACAAGCCCACCGAGACAACCGGAAGTGGCGATTATCCCTTCGGAGTGCTCCGCCAGGAGCTCGATGTCCATCCGGGGCTTGTAGTAGTACCCCTCGAGAAACGCCTTCGACGACAGTTGGAGGAGGTTGCGATAACCCACCTCGTTCTCGGCCAGAAGATTCATGTGGTAGCGCCGGTTGTCGGCGCCGACCGGACGATCCCTGCGTGAGCCTTCTGTGTAGTAGGCCTCGATGCCGATGATGGGCTTGATGCCCACCTTGGTGGCGGCCTTGACGAAATCGACAACACCGTAGAGATTCCCGTGATCGGTTATGGCGATGGCAGGCTGGTCATCTGCGGCCGCCGCTTCGACGACGTCGGTGACCCTCGCCGCACCGTCAAGTAGGGAGTATTCGGTGTGCAGATGGAGATGGGCAAAGGACACTGTTTATCAGACCGGACTTACATGGGTGTAGTTCGAGGAATCTAGCAGCGCGGTCGCCGCCCCGGCGACACCGCGAAATGAGACGATCGGGCTTCAGATCATCACGGACAGAGCGGCAACGATGGCAATCGCCACTCCGGTGAGGGTGCGCAGGACTTCGATGTTGGGGCCACGAAGGCGGGACCAGATCTCGCCGATGACAAAGCCGGCAATCAATCCCCCGAGGTGAGCCTGCCAGGCGATGTTGGGCACCATAAACGGAATCGCCGCGTTGATCAGGAGGAGAAACCCTATCTGGCGAAGCATGGCCCGGCCCTGCATCGTGTTGCGGCGGTGCATCGCCCAACTCAGCCAAATGCCAAACAGGCCGAAAATGGCGCCCGACGCCCCGACGGCGACAGTTGCCGGGTCACCGAGATAGAAGGCGAAGACTCCTCCGACTCCTGCCGAGGCCAGAAAGAGACTGACGAAGGGCCACGTTCCCACTCCACGCTCGACCTGGGGCCCGAGAACCCAGAGCGCCCACATATTGAACAGGATGTGGGTGATCGAGGCATGGAGCAGGATCGGCGTGAAGATCCGCCACCACTCCCCTGCGGCAACTGCCACGTTCCATTGGGCAAGGGCCTCGAATATGGGCCCTCCCAAACGCCCGAAGCCGGTAAAGACGAAGAACACCACTGCCAGCCCGATGAATGTCTTGGTTGCGGGTGCGCCCCCGGCACGAGAGGCCCGAGCCCCGGTGGGGATGATCTTCTGTGTGCCTTCCGAGCGCACGCACTCCGGACATCGCTGTCCGACGGAAGCGTCGATGGAGCAATCGGCACAGATCGGCCGGTCACATCGACTGCATTTGAGGAGTGTGTCGCGATCGGGGTGGCGATAACAGGCCTGAGCGGCGGTGGTGGGATCCTGTGTCACCGAACTGACGGTATCCGACCCAACGGTTTATCCGGTGCCATGTTGATCGAGTGAGTCGAGCACCGCACGGAGATCCGGCGGAAGTGGAGAGTCGACACTGACGCGCTCACCGGTCGTGGGATGGCCGAACTCGACACGGGAGGCATGGAGGAATATTCGAGGTGAGATCACCTTCGGGGTCTTGGCGCCATAGATCTTGTCTCCGATGACCGGGTGGTCAACTGCTAGAAAATGCACCCTGATCTGATGTGTCCGCCCGGTCTCGAGCCGGACGGTGAGCAGAGAACACCCAAACTCAGGGTATTCACGATCGACCTCGTAGTGCGTGGTCGCACTCTTGCCGCCCTGCACAACAGCACGGCGCATCGGTCGGTTCGGATCACGGCCGATCGGAGCCTCGATTGTCCCGGTTGGCGCATCGAAACGACCCTGAACCAGACAGATGTACACCCTGGTGATCTCCCTGCGTTTCAATTGGCCAACAAGATTCTCGTAGCCAAGAACGGTCCGAGCCACGACGAGGGTGCCAGAGGTGTCCTTGTCGAGTCGATGCACCAGACCCCAGCGGTCAACCGATCCAACGCCTTCGATCTCGGGGTACCGGTAGAGAAGACCCGCCGCCAGCGTTCCCCGACTGCGCCCCGCACCGGGGTGAACGACAACACCGACAGGCTTGTCCACAACCACCACCGTGTCGTCCTCGTAGAGAACCTCAAACTCCACTTCTTCCGCTTCCAGTCCGACCACCTCCTCGGGAGTCGGCGTGGTGATGGAGGACCCTTCAGTCACCCGATCGGCTGGTCTGGCCGGCGCTCCGTCGATGGAAACGCCGTCGTCGATCAGGTCACGAGCCTGAGCCCGACTCACTCCGAGCATGGTTGCAAGCACCTTGTCGACACGGGCGCCATCTAGCTCGGACGGCACCTCGAGTGTTATCTCGTTCGCCACGCGTGTATGAGTAGCAGCCCGACGGCGATGGTGACCGAAGCGTCTGCGATGTTGAAGGTCGGGATCCACCACATGGCTACCCAATCGATGACCTTCCCGTCGAGAAACCCATCACCCCGGAACACCCGGTCCATCAAGTTTCCGACGGCCCCTCCCAGCACCAACGCCAGTGCGACCAACTCCAGAAGAGGTCGCTCCACTCGGATCGACCAGACAACGAATGTGGACACGACGATGGCTGCGACTCCCAAGAACGGCCCGGCATTTTGGAACAACGAGAACGCGGCTCCCGGGTTCTCGGTGAATGTGAAGGTGAGAAATCCGGGAATGACCTCCACGGGAGAGTCGGCAAAGTGCACCGACGCATATCTCTTGGTGACCAGGTCTGCCACCACTACAGCCAGGGCTATGCCCAGTGCGGCCGTCTGGCGTCTGATCAATTGAACTTGGCGGCGCACTCGACGCACAGCGTCGAATAAGGCAAGACATCGAGACGCTCGAGTGGAATGGCCGCGCCACAGCTTTCACAGATCCCGTATTTTCCGGTCTTGATCCGGGCCAGGGCGTGATCCACCTTGCCGATGAGATCGAGTGTGTTTTGCTCGATCGAAAGCTCTTTGGCGTACTCGAGCTTCATCGAACTGGCCTCGGCATTGCCCGGATCGGGGCTTCTGTCCGATGAGCTCTCCGTCAGTCGGGCCACCTCGAGCACGCGCTCATACTCTTCCACAAGGCCCTCGAGACGCGTCTTCTCGTCCTCCAGACGCTTCCTGAAGCGCTCGACAGTGGATTTCGCGAGTTTTCGTGCCACGTTTCTTCCTTCTAAAAGGGCGGAAACCCTACCAACGTCGTCAAGCCAAGCCGAGTTTCCTCCGAACAGTCTCGGCATCGCCGTCGGCCACCTGAAACACCTCGTAACGGTTCGTCATTCCCCTGGACAGAGTCCATGAACCCCCGCAGACCCACTCAGAGACAGTAGATCCCTTGACACGAGTCGGTAAACGATCCGCTGTGGTTGCCACGCCTACCATCCCGCCCTCACCGACATGGCCTATTGGAGAGCAAGTGCCCCCCAACGCAAAGACGACGTTCACCCGGGTCGAGCCCACGGTTCGCTTCCCGGATCTCGAGCAAGATATTCTCAAACTCTGGCGCGAAACCGACGCATTCGCCGAATCTGTGCGACGACGCCCGGAGAGCAACGAGTACGTGTTCTACGACGGACCCCCTTTCCCGACAGGTAGCCCCCACTACGGAAACCTCCTTGCGGGAGTCATCAAGGACATGGTCCCCCGCTACTGGACGATGCG
>JAZFTN010000120.1:0-15883 GCA_036446715.1 Acidimicrobiia bacterium
ATGGGTGACGACGTTCCTTCGAGAAAGCTGTTCATTCAGCAGAATGCCGACGACGTCCGATTTCTCGACATTTAGGCCTTTTGGATCCATGACAGACGAACACACCACAACGGAGACCTTCCCCGAGATCGAGATCACCGCAGAGATGGAGGCGAGCTTCATCGACTACGCGATGTCGGTGATCGTCTCCCGTGCTCTTCCGGACGTTCGCGACGGTCTCAAACCTGTTCAGCGTCGCATCATCTACTCGATGTTCGAGAACAACATCAGCCCCTCATCGGCGCATCGCAAATGCTCGAAGGTTGTCGGGGATGTGATGGGTAATTACCACCCACACAGTGATACGGCCATATACGACGCCCTTGTCCGCATGGGTCAGGACTTCTCCATGCGACATCTTCTGATCGATCCGCAGGGCAACTTCGGGACCGTTGACGACCCGCCGGGGGCAGCCCGGTACACCGAGTGCCGTCTCACCAAACTCTCCACCCATCTTCTCGAGAGCATCAACGAGAACACCGTTGACTTCGTTGACAACTATTCGGGGGAGCTTCAGGAGCCGACCGTGCTCCCGTCGAGATATCCCAACCTTCTGGTCAATGGCTCACAGGGAATAGCGGTTGGCATGGCCACCAATATTCCTCCCCACAACCTCGGTGAGGTCATTGATGCGGCTCTCCACACCATCGATCAGCCCGAAGCGACCTCCGAGGAGCTTCTCGAATTTGTGAAGGGCCCCGACTTTCCGACTGGAGGCTTTCTCGTCGGGACGACGTCGATGAAGGAGGCGTTGACCACCGGCCGCGGCTCGGTCAAGATCCGGGCGGTCTGTGACGTGCAGGAGGTTCGCAAGGGTCGTACGGCCGTCGTCGTGACCGAGCTCCCCTACCAAGTCTCCATCGAGCGCATCGTCTCCAAGATCAAGGAGCTGGTCGATTCCAAGCGAATGACAGGGATCGCCGAGGTGCGAAACGAGTCTTCTGACCGGGTCGGGACCCGTCTGGTCATCGAGATCAAACGGGACGCCATCCCTCAGGTTGTTCTCAACCAGCTCTACAAGAACACCCCGCTTCAGGACTCCTTCTCCTACAACATGGTCGCCCTGGTCGACGGTGTTCCCCGGACTCTCGGCCTGGCCGAGATGGTGGGCTACTACCTCGATCACCAGATGGAGGTCATCGAGCGGAGGACCCAATTCAGACTGGATCAGGCCAATGCGAGGGCCCACCTCCTCGAGGGCCTGATTGTTGCCGTCGACAGCATCGACGAAGTCATCAGGATCATTCGCGGCTCGGCCGACACCGCCGAAGCGCGAGTCAACCTGATCGACAACTTCGAACTGAGTGAGATCCAGGCCAACGCCATCCTCGACATGCCGCTGCGTCGACTGACTGCACTCGAGGTTGACAAGCTCCGCACCGAGCTCGCTGAGCTTCAGCACAGGATTGCCGACCTCGAAGCGATCCTGGCCAGCCCCGAGAAGAGGCGGTCCATCATCAAGGAGGAGATGGGTGCCATCCGTGAGCAGTTCGCCAACGAGCGCCGCAGCAGGATCATCCCCGATGAGGGCGATCTGAGTCTCGAGGATCTCATCGCCGACGACGAGCTGATCATCACCGTCTCCCAGGCGGGATACGTGAAGTCGGTGCCGGCATCCACCTATCGGACCCAGACCCGTGGGGGCAGGGGAGTCAAGGCGGCGGAGGTCGCCGGCGACGATGTGATCACCCATCTGGTCCACACCACGGCGCACGCCTACCTTCTCTTCTTCACGAACAAAGGTCTGGTGCATCGGATCAAGGCACATGCGATACCGAGACAGTCCCGGACCGCTAAAGGGGTGCTGGCCCAGGCCGTTCTGCCCTTGGGTCCCGAAGAGGTTGTCCAATCGATCATCGACACGCGGGACTACGAGACCGGTCGATATCTGGTGATGGTCACCAAGAGAGGACAGGCGAAGAAGACCGAGTTCAAGGAGTATGAGTCACGGAATCAGACCCTCGTGGCCATCAATCTCGCCGAAGACGACGAGTTGGTCTCGGTACGGCCCACGAACGGAAAGAACGACATCCTCATCTTCACGAAGGGAGGAGTGGGTATCCGCTTCGCCGAGTCGGACCTCCGAAGCATGGGGCGCGGGACGCAGGGTGTCCGGGGGATCAGGCTCCGCGAGGGCGACCAGGTGGTGGCTGCGGTTTCCAACGTCGAGGGTGACGAGGTCTTGCTCCTCACCGCCGGCGGGTACGGTAAGCGAACGGCCATGTCGGAGTTCCGGCGTCAGGCTCGGGGAGGGATGGGCGTCAAGGCGTTCAAGATCACACGCGTGCGCGGAAACCTGGTGGCGGTGAGAGCCGTTGAGAAGGAAGATGAGGTCTTCTTGATATCTTCGGCGGGTGTAGGCATTCGTACCCCCGTTGCCAAGATCAGCCGTCAGAAGCGGGACACGACGGGCGTCAAAGTGATCGACGTTGGCGAGGGCAATGAGTTGTCGGCGGCGACGGTGGTTACCGAGGAGATCGGCTGAGGAACCTCCTTTGACCGCGTTACGTTGGTGTGGTCGGGGTTTCTCTTAGACTTTCTCCACAACCCCGGAGTCCCCTATGGCAACCGTTCGTCGTGTCAGGCGCATAATTCGAAAGATCGACCCGTGGACCGTCTTGAAGGTGTCAGCGGTGGTTTGGGCTGTGGTGGGGCTCGCCCTGGTGCTCGGGCTTGTGATCTTCTGGGCGGTGCTCGATCGATCGGGGATCCCCGATCAGATAACGGCGTTCCTTGTCGAGATCACACTGATCGAGGAAGGCTCCCAACCCTTCGCCAACACCGAGCAGTTTCTGCGGTTTGTGATTTTTGGCTCGGTCGTCTGGTGGGTACTCATGACAGGATCGACAACGGCGTTAGCAATTGTCTACAACCTGGTATCTGATGTGGTCGGTGGTCTCGAGGTGGTCGTGCTCGAGGAGACACTCAACCCGGTGGTGGCGCCCCAGCAACAGATTCTCCACCCGCCGGCCGACTACCGCAACGGCAACGGCGCCGTGATCCCTCCCGCCGATCAAGCCGACATCCCGACCGAGGAAAGCCCCCCAATAACGCTCTCCTAACCGACCGCCGCGCTCCACTCCCACAGCGTGCACCCGGCCGGGTCTCAGATGTCTTCTGCCATCACCAAACCCATGGCCATTGCGGCTTGGAGGTAGGGGAGGGCGGCATTCCAGACAGGTTTTGGACTGCCGTCGGCGATGTCTGCGGCGGCCGCAAGGGCGATGCCGGACATGAAAGCGGCGTCGTCGATGATGGTCACCCTCCTGTCGGCACCAATCGCCAGACACGCGGCGAACTCGTTGGGCGACTGGGCCTCTGCCAGATGCCGGCCACCGTAGGTCTTGTCGACGGCACCCAGACTCCCCAGGGGATCCGGAAACCGCGCTTGATGGTCCGAACCCTCGTCGAGATCGGGATGAGCCACGGCGACCAGCCTCGGATCAGATTCTCTAGAGGCAAGAGCAAGGGTCAGTCCCCGAGGATTGGCGCCCCAGACGGCAACACCGTCTGCTTCTGAGTCACCATCCCACAACAGCGGCACGGCGTGCTTCTTCGCCCTCGAAGGCGCCTGGGGGCCGGTGCCAATCAGAAGGTCGCAGCCTTCGGCGGAATCCACAACCTGAAAGCTCTTGCTGGTGGCGGGGCCGATGACCACCACCTCGTCTACCGAGGAATGGGCGCTGAGCGAGTGGGCGGCTCTGACTGCTATGTCCCCGGTGACGAGGACTCCAATCTTCACGAAGGCTCTACGGGTTGCCAGGTCTCGGGGGGCAAAGCCTGGTTGCTGCTCTTCAGGACAGCAGCAGCCACAGCCGCAACCACCGCCAGAATCAGAAGAGGCGAGAAGCGTTTCACGATTCGATGAGTCTATGACAGTTGAGTGTCTGCGAGGATTGTCCCGGTGAGCCTCATGATTGACCACCTGATCGTGTGTGTTGGCGACCTCGACGTGGGCGCCCGAAACTTCAGAGACCGTTTTGGCCTCGATTCCGTGGAGGGAGGGCGTCATCCGGGTCACGGCACAGCCAATCGCATCGTCCCTCTCGGTGACAGCTATATCGAGTTGGTCGCAGTGGTCGACCCATCAGAAGCCGATGCCAGCCCCTTCGGAAGATGGGCGAGCGGACGGGTTAGGGCCGCAGGCGTCGTCGATGCCGTTTCGATTCGCACCGATGACCTGAGTGTCGTATGCGCCCGTTTGGACCTGGAGTCGACAGCCATGAGCCGGCAAATGCCTGACGGCGTCGAGTTGAAGTGGGGTGTGGCAGGTGTGAATCTTGCTTTCGAGGAGTTTCTGCCCTTCTTTATCGAGTGGCATGTACCCGAGGGCCAGATGCCAGGGAGAGCGGATGTCATCCACGACCGCGAGGTCGTCGGAGTCGAGGAGGTCGTGCTCAGCGGAGATAGGGCTCGTCTGACGAGATGGACCGAAGACGTACCCAATATCCGCTGTGTCGAAGGCATTGCGTCGGTGGTGTCGGTGAGCCTGGCCACCCCGGAGGGACCCTTGCGCATCTAGGAGTCTGCGGGCTCCTAGGAGTGCTGGCTCTTCATAGTGTCGCGGAGACCGAGGGTCTTCATCATCTCGGCTTCTCTCTCCAGCACCTGTGGGGCGACCGTGATCCCGGTGCCTTCAGCGACCCTGTTCATCATCTCGAAATTACCGAAGACCGCGGCAGCGTCGACGAGCGACTCGGGTCCAAGCTCGTTCAGAATCGCATCTCGAGCTTGCTGGCGAGCGGTGATATCACCCTTGACCATGTCGTCCACCAGTCCGACCAATGCCATTCCGCCCGGGACACCAACGTCGATAGCCGGATCGGCGATCCCTTCGATCCTTATGTCGTATTCGTGTATCTCGCCGCTCCACCGGAGCCGCCATGCGTGGCTGAACACTCAGTAGAAGCACTCGTTGAGCATCGAGATGCGCGCGGCAATCGTCTCCAGTTGCGGGGTGTTCAAGCCAGGATCCCGGGCGAACAAAGGATCACCCATCTGCTCTTCCGTCATGTACAGAGGTCCGAACATCGCCCGAAAAGCTCCAGCCTCAAATGGCACCAGATCGAGTGTCACCGGGATCGGCCCTGGTGGCATTGGCACATGTCCCCGGCGACGCTTGAGGCCCCTGGCGATCTCTCCGGTCGCCAGACCAGGCTGCGCAGTGGGGAGAGGCCCCAGATCGACGCCAAGCACAGTGTGAAGTCGGTCCAGCGCCGAGAGTCTGGCAACGATTCCGATAGTCTCCACGGTCTGGGGGTCGCCGGCGTCGTTCGCGGCTTGCCTGACGTGCTCGCAAGCGACCGTTGCCGGGCTCGAATACAGATGACGGGCGAACTCCCGGAGCCGGCCGTTGACGTCTGAGCCTCTGGCCGCCTCCGCCAACGCAATCCGTTCCTCTCCGGAGAGAGAGCCTCCTGGCGCCGCAATCGCCGCGAAGGATCGTTCCGCCATCTCGATGAGATCATCGCGGACGCGGAACTGCGCGTTTACCAACCCGGACATGGTCGTGACCCTATCGGGTCACAATCATGAGGCTGTCCGGTCAGTGGCATCATGGGGGCATGGCCAGTGTTCTTTTCCTCTGTGTCCACAATGCGGGCCGTTCCCAGATGGCGGCCGGGTTCATGCGGCTGCTCTCCGGAGGAGAAGTCGAGGTGTTCTCGGGCGGTTCGGAGCCTGTCGAGTTCACCAACCCGGTCGCGGTGGCGGTCATGGCTGAAAAGGGAATCGACATCTCGGACCAAAAGCCAGAGCCCTGGACGAACGAGCGGCTCGACGCGGCCGACGTCGTAGTGACGATGGGATGTGGCGACGAGTGTCCCGTGCTACCTGGCAAGCGCTACCTCGACTGGGCGCTCGACGATCCGTCCGAGAAATCGTTGGAGGATGTCAGGGTGATCAGGAACGAGATCCAGACTTTGGTGGAGAGCCTGTTGGCGGAGTTAGCTGGCCAGTCCGCGTGACCGTGAGCGCTACGGTTTCCGCGAATGGACCATCAGGAATATGGAGACTTTCCGCTGCGCCGATTTCTCGACATGGACATCGAAGTGGTGGAGCCGGGCAACGCCATCGCCCGTCTCGTTGTTGGTGAAGCCGCGTTGAACCCCAACGGCGTAGTCCACGGCGGCGTTATCTTCACGATGGTCGACACAGCAATGGGGAAGGCAACCATGACCTCACTGGAGGACGGTCAATTGTGCGCATCGATCGAGATCCAGATTCGATTCCTCCGCCCGGTCAGGGATGGACAACTACAAGCCAATGCGAAGGTGATTCGTCGGGGGCGTCGAGTCATCCATCTCGAAGCGCGGGTCCATAACGCAGATGGGAATCTGGCGGCGACTGGTGCCGGCACCTTCGCGGTTCTGCCAGTGGACAGGGACTTGCCGACGTGATGGCGGGTGAGGCTTTCGAGGGGATGACGAGAGGGGAGGGTTATCCGGGACGGAAGCCGAATTCAGCCATGTCGAGCAGTTGTACCGGTCGGCCGGGAGGATGATCCAGGCAACCCAGACCATCTATGCCCAAGCTGGGGCAGCCACTGCGGAACGCAGGTTCGAAGCGGCTTCTGAAACCGCGCGACGGGGACTCGAAGAGGCATTGGAGATGAATGATCTTTATCTGCAGGTCTGGGGAATCGAGTGGCTGGCGGTGGCACAAGCGGAGCTGGGCAACACCAGTTTGGCGGGTCTGCTCGCCGGCGCGGCGGAGGCGGCTCGGGAAAGACTTGGCGGAAGCTGGGTACCGGGCCTGATACACCTTGAGGACGCGAGGACTCGCCCGGGGCCCTCGTGGGCGAGGAAGCAGCCGAGAATGCAATCGCCGCGAGGTTTGAGTTGACTGTCCATGAAGCAGTTGTGCTCGTTCTCGACGAGTCGTCGGGATGAATGACGACCGACTATCTCAGGGCAGTCTGTCGAGAAGCTCCTCGAGAAAGTTGACGTAGTCGAAGCGGATGACGCTGACATCGATCTGGACCAGAATCCATGCGATGTTCCAGCAGACGTAGACCGCAATGAGATCGTCCAAATCGCGGCGAAGCCGGCTGCCACCCTCGCCGAAATACGATTCGAGCAACAAGTCCCTACCGGCATCATCGAGGACATTGCCAACCCCGGCGAGGTCATACATCGGGTCTCCCATCCCGGCGTATTCCCAGTCGATGACCCATAAAGAGCCATCGTCGAGAAAGTTCAGGAAGTAGGGATCGTTATGGCAAAACACTTTTGCCTTTTCTGGCAACGATGCTCGAAGCCGCTCGATCTCGGCGACTTGCTCGAGAAGAGGGCCAAGTTGGGCGGGACGTGACGTCTGCTGTCCTTCGGTGATCTCCAACCAACGGCGGATGTCGGCAAATGGGTTGAAGTCCCGCGAGATCGGATCGAGGGCATGAATATCCTTCAGCCTTGCCGCGACCCGGGGGATCATCTCTGGTCCGGTGAATTGTTCCAGTGTCAGAGTTCGGGCATCGGCGAGGTAGCGTGTGATCAAATGACCCTCTGGCAGGAGGAACGCAACTACTTCGGGCCCGATACCGGCCGTCTCCGCCCGACGAAGCGCCTCTGCCTCGCTGGTCCTGTCAATGCCAAGGGCCTCTCCGCTCACTCCGCTGACCCGGACGGCGAATTCAGCCCCATTCGCCACCACGAGGTAGCTCATGTTGGTCAAGCCACCGAGCAGCGGCGTGATAGCCAGCTCCTTCGCTCGGGCCAGATACGGGACTCGCGAGATGACCTCCTGCAAGGGATCGTTGTTACTCGAGGCCACGTCAATGTGATTGTACGACCATGGCCCTGGCCCTATCCGCGATCACCCGTCGTTTTGGTGAGTAGGGTGCTCTGGAAGTCGGATCACCAGGAATGTCTGGGTCGTCCAGGTCGCAATGCAGACGCTGCTCAACGTTGGCGGTTCCCTCACTTTCGGTCCCCTGATGTCGGCCGCGATCATCGCCTCAATCCTCCCGGCAAGAGTGTTCATTGCGATGCAGAAGCCGTTCATGAGCGGTTTCGTGATCTCCCAGGACAAGTAGCCGGGACTGCCCAAAGACATTCAACTCCGGGCTGGAAAGCCAATTCCGGGGTCGGGATAGCATCAGCCGGTGACTCTACGAAGCACAGGCATCGCCAAGATCCGCGGCGGCTCGTTTGACGCCCTGGTCATAGGTGGAGGGATCAACGGAGCAGTGTCGGCCGCGGTACTGGCCGGGCGAGGCGCCGAGGTTGTCCTTGTTGATCGGGGGGATTTCGGTGGGTTCACAAGCCAGGAATCCTCGAACCTCGTCTGGGGTGGTTTCAAGTATCTGGAGGGATTCGAGCTGGTGCTCGTTCGCAAGCTCTGTCTTTCTCGGAACAGGCTGGTGCGGGCGTATCCGGACAATGTCAAACCGATCAGTTTTCTCGCCACGCTCGACGCTGCCGCCCCTTACCCGCCATGGCTGGCAGCCCTCGGCTCGGTGGCGTACTGGGTCATCGGAGGTTTCAAGACGCATCGACCGCGTCTGCTCAGCCCGAGGAAGATCGAGCAGATGGAGCCGGTCGTCGACACGAGTCGGGCTCGTGGTGGGATCGAGTACTACGACGCCTATCTGTCGGACAACGATTCGAGGTTCGTCTTTGGTTTCGTGAGGTCGGCTCTCGACGCCGGGGCGAAGGCCGTCAACTACGTCGAGGTGGTCAGTGCCAGCTATCAGGATGGACGCTGGCTGGTAACGCTTCGCGACGTCGATTCGGGAGATGACCCCTTCACCTGCACCTGTCGCGTCCTGATCAATGCGACGGGCCCGTTCGTGGGTGATCTCAACGAGCAGTTCGAGGTGACAACAGATCATCGGGTCGTGTACTCCAAGGGCATCCATCTCATCGTCCGTCAACTCACGCCGAGCGACAGGGTTCTTGCCTTTTATGACGACACCAAGCGGCTGTTCTATGTGATTCCGATGGGTATGCGATCGGTTATCGGCACAACCGATACCCGTGTCGATTCGCCATTCACCGAGGTCACGGAGGAGGATCGCGCGTTTCTGCTCGACCAGATCAACCGTCGTCTCGATCTGGCATCGCCGCTGACCCCGTCGGATGTCATTGCCGACCGGAGTGGTGTGCGACCCCTGGTGGTGAGAAGCGACGCTCCGGTGGGTGATGACGTCGACTGGACCAAGCTCTCACGAAAACACGAGGTCGAGACCGACGCCGACCGAAGCGTCATCACAATCTTTGGTGGGAAACTCACCGACTGCCTCAACGTCGGTGAAGAGGTTGCCGATGCGGTGGAGGCGCTGGGGGTTCCTCTGGAGCCAGACACACACAACTGGTATGGAGAGCCGGTCATCCACACCCGTGCGGAGTTCTTTCGTCAGGCCCGGCTGATGCATCTCGACGATCTCAGGTCGACCGAGGGTCTGGAAGCCCTCTCCGAGCGGTTGTGGCGTCGATACGGCCGACGCGCCTTTGGGATGCTCGATGAGATCCGCAAGGATCCGGCGATGGGTGAGGACATCATCGAGAGCGCCGACTACGTCCGGGTGGAGTTACATCTGGCTGCGGACACCGAGATGGTCACCAAGCTGGAGGATTTTCTTCGCAGACGCTCCAAGATTGCCCAGGTGATACCGGACAGCGAGGTCATTGGCTCCCCCGGGCTCGACGAGGCCGTCAGGATCCTCTTTGGTGACAATGCAGAGGACAAACTCGCCGAATATCTCCGCGACCGCGAGATCCCGGTGGCGCCATGAAAGAGGCACCATGGCACTGGACGCCAGGAGAAGGGATAGTGTGCCCTGACTTCATCGCCAGGAGGATCGATGGATAAGCCGCCGGGCATGCTCGAGATCGAGGAGCTCGCGCAGAAAATCGAGATCGACCAAATCGACACCGTTGTCGTCGCCTTCACCGACCACTACGACCGGGTTCTCGGCAAGAGATTCGACGCGAGGCATTTCATCGATGAAGGGCTCGAGCACGGCACTCACGGTTGTGATTATCTCCTCACCGTCGACATGGAGATGGAGCCTGTCCCCGGTTATGAATACGCCAACTGGGAGTCGGGTTACGGCGACTTCCATATGGTTCCGGACCTCACAATGGGAGTCAACGCCAAGGGTGTCTTTCTTGGCTGTAAGTATGGGATTCCGGCTTTTCGTCGTGCGGGAGGAGGGTCGATCATCAACACGGCCTCATTCGTGGCCCTTCTCGGGGCGGCGACCCCTCAAATCGCCTACACCGCGTCCAAAGGGGCAGTTCTCGCCATGACCCGGGAGTTGGCCGTCGTCCACGCGAGAGAGAACATCAGGGTCGACGCATTGTGCCCCGGCCCGTTGAAGACCGAGCTGCTGGTGAGATTCCTCGATACCGAGGAGAAGCAGAGACGGTTGGTTCACGTTCCCATGGGTCGGTTTGGTGAGGCTGCCGAGATGGCAAAGGCCGCGCTCTGCCTCGCCTCCGATGAGTCGTCCTATGTACCGGGACCGAGTTTGTGGTCGACGGTGGGATCGCCGCCGCATACGTGACGCCCGAGTGATCACAACAGCCATGCCAAGTGTCGATCACCGCCGGCCGAGTTTGACATGAGGGTCGGGCTTCTGGTCTGCGACCATGTCTCGCCCGACCTGGTCGAGATCTCAGGCGACTATGACGTGATGTTTCGGAGGTTGCTGGCCGGTCACCCCGAGGTGGAGTTGGTCGTCTACGACGCGGTCAACGGGAAGATTCCGTTGAGTCCTGCCGAATGTGATGCCTGGCTCATTACGGGGTCGCGACATTCGGTGAATGACGACTTCGAGTGGATTCGCCACCTGGAGGAGTTCATACGCAAGACTGCGGCAGCCGGTGTCCCTCTTGTCGGAGTCTGTTTTGGCCACCAGCTTCTCGCTAAGTCCCTCGGCGGCACGGTCGTCAAGGCGGAAAGAGGTTGGGGGGTTGGCGTCAAGACAGTCCAACTAACCGAGGGTTTGGGCTTCGTGCCGGATGGTGTTGATTCGTTCCGTCTCCTCAACAGCCATCAAGACCAGATCGAGAGGCTGCCAGAGGGTGGAAAGATCATCGGCTGGAACGAACACTGCCCGGTCTCGGCGATGACCGTGGGGTCCTCCATGCTCGGCATCCAGGGTCACCCTGAGATGGATCTCGACTTCGTCCGCAGCCTGATCGAATTTCGACGTGGAACGACCATTCCGTCTGAAGCCGCAGACGACGGTATCGCTTCATTGGCCACCGAACCGGATACCCAGTTGGTGGTCGACCTTCTCGTTAAGTTTCTCGGCGGGAATACCTGAAGAACTGGCGATTGCTTCTGTGGCGTACGAAGAGCGAGTTCTCGTAGCTGTCAAGGAGTCGGCGGAGGTTGCCGGTCCCCTGCTCTATTGCCAAGGGCACATCGAATAGGGACTTGAGCCTCTAGATCGGGTGGGGTAGGCCCCAACAGTATGTCATCTATGACCACGGTTGCAGCGCGTGCCTGAGCCCACTTCTCGCCGTCTCCTGATAGGGCTGGTCTTGATGATCGGTCTCGTGCTCGGCACCGGCTGTTCTTCATCGACACAGTCCTCGACGGACGCTTCCTCAGGAGTCCTGCAAGGTGTCGCCATCGACGTGCACGAGGCCCCCGGCTGAGGATGCTGCACAGGCTGGGTCGGGTACCTGGAGAACAACGGAGCCGAGGTAGAGAGCACAGAAGACTACGACCTTGCCGGCTACAAACAGGGCCTGGGAGTTCCAATCGAAGCGAGCGCATGCCATACAGCCGTAGTCGAAGGCTATGTGGTCGAGGGACACGTGCCCGCAAATGCCATTCGTACCCTCATCGACACCAGCCCACCGGTGGTGGGCCTCGCTGTGCCGGGCATGCCTGTCGACGCACCTGGCATGGGTGGCACACCCGAGAGCTGGGATTCCCAAACCGTCTTGGTGATCAATCAGGACGGATCGCTGGCAGCCTTCGACTACTGAACCCTGACGTCAGCGTTGCGAAATAGACCGATTGCCAGTTGACGGCGTCGATTTGTGCCGACTCGATTCGGATCACGCATCAAGTACCAGCCGGATTATTGATGCCGCACTTTCAAGTTGATCTCGCGTCGGAGGGTTTTCCCAGTCGGCGTCGATCTTGAAACCATCACCCTCATAACGAGGGAACACGTGGAGGTGGCTGTGAAACACTTCCTGGAAGGCAGCTTCACCGTCTGTATAGAACAGATTGATGCCTTCGCACTTCAGCTCAGATCCTCGGATTGCGACAGCTATCTGCTTCGCGGTCAGAAACATTCTCGAAGCAACTTTCTCAGGCAAATCGGCCAAGTATGGATAGTGATTGCGGGGTACCACCACCACGTGGCCCTCGGTAACAGGACCCGCCCTTATGATCGGATGGAATCAGCGATTGGGGTGACTGTCTGATCTGGAGGACGGTGCACCGAATGATCGACTCGCGTGCCCGTCGACTTCGGTCGGTCTGGCGAGGAGCGGTTTGACAGAGCAGGCCTTTCGACCCGAAAAAAGGGCCCAACGCCCTCTATCGTCGGTACGGCAACGTCAAGAAGATGTGAATGAACTGAACAGGAGTTTCATGCGCACATCCACCGAAGATCTCGATCTCTTCCATATTGCACGCCGCCAGTTTGATCGAGCGATTCCTTTTATCCACCCCCTCGAAGGCTGGCGAGGGATGGCCGGGATGCTTTTCGAGCCGGAGCGAACCATCAAGCTGACTCTGCCGGTGGTCCTCGACGACGGCTTCGTGCACAACTTCGAGGGTTATCGGGTACTCCACGACAACGTGCGCGGTCCCGGCAAAGGGGGCTTCCGCTTCCACCCCGACGTCGACGAGAATGAGGTCAAGGCCCTCGCCACGTGGATGACCTGGAAGTGCGCCCTCACCGACATTCCATTTGGTGGCGCAAAGGGCGGAGTGGCCTGCGACCCCAAGACCCTTTCGGAGTCCGAGAAGGAGCGGATAACACGACGGTACATCGCAACCCTCGGAGACGACATCGGACCGCATACCGACATTCCCGCCCCGGACCTCTACACCGATTCGCAAACGATGGCCTGGGTCTACGACACCTATTCAATGATGCACCCCGGCCAGAACAACCTCCCGGTGGTCACCGGCAAGCCGCTTGACCTCGGAGGATCGGAAGGACGGGAGACCGCCACGGCCCAGGGCATGGTCTACGTGTTGGATCATCTCCTCTCCACAGGCGCGCTCGGGAGCCGGGAGGGCTTACCGGGCACGACGGTGGCCATTCAGGGATTCGGGAATGTCGGCCGCAACGCCGCCCGAATCCTCGAGAAGGCGGGTGCACGAGTCATTGCGGTCAGTGACAGCCGGGGTGGGATCCACGACCCCGATGGGCTGGAGCTGGCACAGGTCGAGCTTCACAAAGACGAGACCGGATCGGTGATCGAGATGCCCGGCACCAAACCGCTCCATCACAGAGAAGTGCTCGAGGTCCCCTGCGACGTCTTGATCCCCGCAGCGTTGCAGACCCAGATCACCACTGCGAACGTCAGACAAGTCGAAGCGAAGGTCGTAATCGAGGCGGCCAACGGGCCGATCACGCCTGAGGCAGACGACGTATTCAGCGATCGTGGCATTCCGGTGGTGCCGGACATACTCAGCGCTGCCGGCGGGGTGGTGGTCTCGTACTTTGAATGGGTCCAGAACCTCGCCAACGAGCATTGGACCGAGGCGGAGGTGGATGGCCGTCTCCGCACCACGATGCTCCAAGCGACAGACGCGATGATCGCGACACGGATTGGACTCCTCGATGGGCTCGACGACTATCAGAAGGCGTGGTCCGAGGTGCAACCTGACGCCCCGCCTTTGCCGCGTCCGACCCTGCGGACCGCGGCTCATGTGGTCGCCGTGCGGCGCTGCCGGCGGGCAACAGAACAGCGTGGTATCTGGCCGTAGGAAAGACGCTGACCTGGGGCTTCGGGTACCTATTGAGTACCTTCCAGAGCCACCAACTTCGAGTTCGGAGCAAAACCCTGGCGAACCGGCGCCCATTCCTGATACTCGGGACTTGAATACCAGGCAAGAAGTTGGTCCATGGACGGGAACTCGATGATCACCATTCGCTCTGGCTCCCAATCGCCCTCCAGCACAATCGTCTCGCCGCCGCGAGCCCTGTACACCCCACCGAAGGCCTTTGCAGTCGCCACCGCGGCTTCGAGATATCCACTCGCTCTGTAAGCCTCGATGTCTTCGGGTAATACGTCTGCCATCAGGTAAGCCGCCATTGGTTGCTCCTCTTTTCCAGGTGTCTCGATGTCTTGTTTGAAGATAATGGTTTGGCACTTGGAAGATGCCAGCTTGCTGGACGGGGTGTTCGGACGCCGGTCCCCGTGTACCGCTCACCAGCAGCCACCAGCGTCGGGTTACTCTCGGAGCATCGTCCCAACCCCGTGGCCGGCTGTAACACAATGACTTCTCTTCTCTCCACAACAATTGCCGGGAGTCTTCCCAAGCCACGATGGTTGAGCACGCCTGACCAGATCTGGGCCGACTGGCTGGCTGAGGGCGAACTGCTGGATGAGGCGAGACGAGACGCTGTCCGTCTCGCAGTAGCCGACCAGCAGGCAGCAGGACTGGATGTCATCACGGACGGCGAGCAGACGAGACAGCACTTCGTCACGACGTTCATCGAAGGCCTTGACGGCGTCGACTCGGACAATCGTGCCGATGTCACCATCAGACAGCGTTATGAGGCGTCTGTGCCGAGAGTGGTTGGTCCGGTGTTCCGCAGCCGGGGTGTCTATGTGGAAGACGCCAAGTTCTTGAGATCGCTGACCGAACAGCCCATCAAATACCAGTTGCCCGGTCCGATGACCATGTCAGACACCCTCGCCGACGACTTCTACGGCGATCGTGAGCAGTTGGCCATGGTGTTTGCTGAGGTCCTCAACGAGGAAGCCAAGGAACTCGAGATGGCCGGGGTGGACCTGATCCAGTTCGATGAGCCGGCTTTCAACGTCTTTCTCGATGATGTGGCCGGGTGGGGCATTGAAGCCTTGGAGCGGGCAGTTGAGGGACTGAGTGTCACTACGGCCGTCCACATCTGTTACGGATACGGCATCAAGGCGAACATCGAGTGGAAGCGAAGTCTCGGAGAGGAGTGGCGTCAGTACGAGGCAACCTTCCCGGTGCTGGCTGAATCGTCCATCGACCAGATATCGATAGAAGTCGCCAACTCCAATGTTCCTCTCGAACTTCTGGACATGCTGGGCGATAAGGATGTGCTGGCCGGGGTGATCGACGTTGCCACCGACACAGTGGAAACACCTGAGCAGGTCGCAGAGACGATCCGCTCAGTCTTGGAGCATGTTGCGCCTGAGAAGGTCTACCCGTGTACCAACTGTGGAATGGTCCCACTGTCGAGGCCAGTCGCTCAAGCCAAAATGACTGCTCTTGCAGATGGCGCCGCAATCGTCCGAGACGAGATAGCAACAGAGGCCATCTGAGGACTCCCCCACATTTCGCCTAGACGGGGATGAAGGTGATACCCACGGTGAGTGACTCAGTACTTGGCCAACTCCTGGGCCTTCTCGACGATGCCCTCGGGGGTCAGATAGAGGTTGTGTTCGAGGGAGCCGGCGTAGGGCATGATCGGAACGTCAGGGAGGGCGAGACGTTTTACAGGAGCATCGAGCCATTCGAATGTCTTGTCGGCGATCTGGGCGGCGATCTCAGCTCCGTAGCCAAGAAACTCGTTGTCCTCATGAACGATCAGGGCACGTGACGTTTTCTGAATAGACGCCTCGATGGTTGCCCAGTCAAGAGGCTTGAGACTCCGAAGGTCGATGACCTCAGGGCTGATCCCCAGTTCTTCCAGCACGGGGACGGC
>JAZFTN010000121.1:0-3289 GCA_036446715.1 Acidimicrobiia bacterium
CTTCTCCAGTTCCGCTCTCGAGGATACGACACTGCTCTGTGCCGAAGCGTGAGCTGCGACCTTGGCACCACGAGGCCGTAGGGCGAAATATGCGTCTGCCTCCTCAGGGTCCACGGCGACCACACTCCCTTCGAATCTCACCTGACGATGCAGTGGGATCCAGACGAAGGTGGCGGCTGCGGCCGGGTTGACCCTCAGCTCCTCACTCTTCCGACTGGCGAGGTTTGTATAGAAGACGATGCCTTCCTCGGAGAAGGCTTTCATCAAGACCGCTCGCGACGACGGCCGCCCCAGGGCGTCCGCTGTCGCGAGAACGAACGCGTCGGGCTCCTCGATGTCGACTGCCATCACGCCTGAGAGCCAAGTCTGAAACTCGAGGAATGGATCAGATGCCATGTTCCCCTCGACCAGTCCTTCTGCCTCATACTCCTGTCGGAGCCTGGCCGCCTCGTCAATATTCACCGGCGCGACGATACTCCCGCTACGTGAGTCAGGACCAACTCCCCCCGACCGGCGCCATGGTCTGGAGGGGGTGGCGTCGACGATGCCCACGATGCGGAGGCCGAGCCTTCGAGTCATGGTTCCGAATGAAACACCATTGCGATCGGTGCGGTCTGCGCTTCGAGCGAGAAGAGGGATACTGGGTGAGCGCGGTCATCATCAACACGACGGTCACGTTCGCCACATTCATCATCGTGTTCATCTCACTTGTCGCAGCAACCTGGCCCGATGTGCCGTGGCCGGCGGTGATGGGGGTGACCATCGTCGCTAATGCCTTGATACCTGTCGTCTTCTATCCGATCTCAAAAGCGATTTGGCTGGCACTCGAGATGTCGTGGCACCCGCTCGAGTCCGAAGAGCTCGAAGGGGCCGCCAAACGAGCCTCCCTGCCAGAGTTTCGACGGCTTCGCTAGTGCTCTGGCCATAAGCGTTGGCGATGTCAAGGGCGAGGCAGAGGCGTCTCTGGCGAGGACGCAGGACGAAAGCGCACCTGGCCGTTCGTCGAGGACGAGGACAAAGCCAGGGGCGTCACTGGCCGTCCTCAACGCGGCAAACGTTTGTGGTCGGGGCACTAAAGCCGCTTGGCCACCTCATCGAGCATGACTTCGGTGGCGCCGCCGCCGATTGATCCGATGCGAACGTCGCGATACATCCGCTCGATTTCGGTCTCGGCGACAAAACCCATGCCACCGTGGAACTGAACACAGTCGTATAAGACCCGGTTGGCAAGCTCACCGACCAAAGCCTTGACCTCCGAAACCTCGCGCACCGAGTCGAGACCTTCGTCGGTCATCCAAGCCGCTTTGTAAGTCAGCTCCCGGGCAGCGTCAACCTCGGCCTGACGCATCGCCAGACGGTGTCTTATTGCCTGCTTCTCCCACAGCGGGGCCCCGAAGGCGATCCGGTTCTTGACGTAGTCGAGCGTGAGCTCGATAGCTTTCTGGGACTCGCCCAAACCCTGGCCCGAGATTGCCAGTCGCTCGTTCTGAAAGTTCTCCATGATGTAATAGAACGCCCGGTTCTCTTCACCAATCAGGTTCTCATCAGGAACCCAAACTTCGTCGAGAATCAGCTCAGCGGTATTGGACGAATGCCATCCCATCTTGTCGAACGCACGGCTGGCGGCAAAACCCTCCGTCCCGGCTTCGACGGCGAAGAGTGACAGACCGCGTGACCCCTTGACGTCAGGATTGGTTCGAGCCGCAATGAATACCACGTCGGCGATGCCACCATTGGTGATGAACATCTTGGTGCCGTTGATACGCCAACCCTCTCCGTCGTGTTTGGCTGTGGTCCGAATCGAGGCAACGTCCGAGCCGGCGTCCGGCTCGGTTACACCGATGGCGGTGATCAGCTCACCCGTGGCGAATCTGGGCAGCCACCTGTCCTTCTGCTCCGGAGATCCGAAGTTAGTGACATAAGGAGTGGCCAGGTCGGTGTGGACCAGAATCGTGATGGCTGTTCCCCCCGCGGTGCAGCGACCGAGCTCCTCACCGAAGACAACCGAGGCGATGTGACCGAGGCCGATACCTCCGTACTCCTCGGGAATACGGAGACTGAAAAACCCAAGTTTTCCCATCTCATCAAGAAGCTCACGAGGGACGACTCCTGCGTCCTCCCAGTCTTCGACGTTGGGAACGATCTCGCGCTCCACGAACTCACGAACACTGGCACGAATCGCCTCTAGATCCTCGTTGATGTAGATCGACTTCATTCCTCTTCCTCTGTCGCCAACATCGCACGGCCGGCCCTGCTGTTGTAGACCAGATTGTGCTCAACGCAGAATCGGTGAGCCACTTCGGCAACACGACGAGGTTCGATCCCGTGCTCGATGCCAAGACCGTCCAGAAGCCAGAGCAGATCCTCCGTGGCCACGTTGCCAGTTGCCCCGGGCGCGTACGGACAACCGCCAAGACCGCCGGCTGACGAGTCCATCTTGTCGACACCCCACTCGAGAGCGACCATCGTGTTTGCTATCGCCTGTCCGTAGGTGTCATGAAAATGAACGCCCACTTTCTCGATTGGCACCAGATTGCCGACTTCGCTCAGCAACCGCTCGATATGCAAGGGTGTTGCCATGCCGATCGTCTCTCCGAGGTGGACCGAGTCGACACCCCACTCCACCAGGGTCTCGGCGAGATGAGCCACCCAGTCGGGGTCCTGCTCCCCTTCGAAGGGACAATGAGTGGCGGTGGAAACATATCCACGAATCGAGACGTCTCCGGGCACCTCCATCAATATTCGCCTGATCCGGTGCATCGACTCGTCAACCGTGGCGTTGATGTTGCGTTGGTTGAAGGTGTCCGACGCCGCTGTGAGAACGCCGATGCTGGTCACGCCGGCTGCAAGGGCCCTTTCGAGACCCTCGGCGTTGGGCACGAGAGCAGACAGTGTGATATCGCCGGCCGTCACCCCCGCGATGACTTCTGCGCCGTCGGCCATCTGAGGTACCCACTTTGGACTCACGAACGAGACAGCGTCGAAATCCCTGATGCCCGTGGCGGCAAGATCGTTGATGAGACCGGACTTCGCCTCCGTTGGGACGAATACACCCAAAGACTGGAGACCGTCCCGTGACGACGACTCGGTGATCCTGATCCGCTCGGCGATGCTCACCCGGCGAACGGTAATGGCTCGCGCACGAATACCCGGGTGCCCCGGGGTGATGCTGAATTGTGGAGGTGCGGGGAGTCGAACCCCGGTCCGCTAAGCCGTCAGCGCCGGCATCTCCGAGCGCAGTCGTCAGCGAGCTTCGACAACAGGAACTCTGACGACGAGTTTCCCTGCG
>JAZFTN010000122.1:0-6592 GCA_036446715.1 Acidimicrobiia bacterium
CCACGGTGCCTGAGACGACCACCACCACGGTGCCTGAGACGACCACCACCACGGTGCCTGAGACGACCACCACCACGGTGCCTGAGACGACCACCACCACCGAAGGAGCCGAGGTCTCGCCAACTTCGATCGTGGCTTCGACCGAGGAGACGTTGCCGTTCACCGGCGCCGAAAGCGGGCCAACGGCTGCGCTGGCCCTGGTGCTGATGGCGGGTGGTGCCCTGGCACTTGTCGGAGCAAGGTCTGTTCGGGCGGACACGGATGAGTAGGGGCGGGTAGGCAGCAACCCAGAACGGATCCGCTGAGCAATCGAAGGCCCCGGGGTTAACCTCCCGGGGCCTTCTCATGGACTACCAGCAAGCTGTCAAATATCTCGATCGTCACATTGGTCTCGGTGGCATGCCCGGCCTGGACCGAATGAACGACCTCCTCGACCATATGGGCAGACCCGATGAGGGCTACCCCATAATCCATGTCGCCGGGACCAACGGGAAGACCTCGACTTCCCGTCTCGCCACGTTGATCCTCGTTGCTAACGGTTTGACCACCGGCACTCACACCTCGCCACATCTCCAGAAGGTCGAGGAGCGATTGGCCATCAACGGCAGATTTGCCACTGCCGACGAGTTTGCCCTGGCCATGTCAGACGTCGCGGCCTTTGCAGACCTACGGGAAGCACGAGGCAGTGAGCCGAACACATATTTCGAATTGACCACTGCCTCCGCTTTCGCCTTTTTCGCAGACCAGGCGGTGAACGCAGCTGTCCTCGAGGTCGGACTGGGTGGCCGGCTCGACGCAACCAACGTCGTCGATGCCGAGGTTTGTGTGGTGACCTCGATAGGCGTTGACCACACCGAGTATCTCGGCGAGGACATTGCATCGATCGCCGCAGAGAAGGTGGCCATCGCCGGCCCAAACTCGATACTCGTGACTGGCCCTCTCCCGGAGGCCGCGCTGGATGTGGCGAATCGCGAGAGTCGTGAGCTGGGCATCCAGCATAGGAGGTTCGGAGTCGACTATTCCCTCGGTGAGAGCCAGCGAGGGGTTGGCGGTTGGCTGGCGACCATTCACGGCGCCGAGGAGGATTACGAGGAGGTTTTCCTGCCCCTCCATGGGAGGTTTCAGCTCATCAACCTGACCATGGCTGTTGCCGCAGCCGAGGCGATGTTGGGCGGCAAACTCGATTCCGAGGCCGTTCAGAGTTCCGCCGCCGCCGCAACCATGCCAGGACGCATGGAGCCACTGTCCGCCTCTCCACTTGTCTTGGTGGACGGTGCCCACAACGCCGACGGCATCTACACCCTCGTTGAGTCGCTTCTCGAGGAGTTCCCGACAACCCGGTGGCAACTCCTTTTCGGTGTGATGGGTGACAAGAACGTCGAGCTGATGATCGAACGACTCGAGCCGGTCCTCGACGGCGTCATCACTACTGCGGTCGATGACAAGCGAGCCGTTGATCCTCTCAGTCTCGCCGACCGTGCAGCGAAGGTTCTCGACATCTCGGTACTAGCCGGCGACACAGTGGAGGAGGCATTGGACATGGCGCAGGCCGAGGCTGGTTCCGACGGAGCTGTTCTGGTGACCGGGTCTCTTTACCTGGTGGGAGCGGTGAGGGATCTTCTCACCGGGTGACTTCGCCCAATCGGCTTCGTCCGGATAGCGTTATCACCGTATGCCAGTTGAACACACCTTCACAATGATCAAGCCCGACGGTTTTCAGCGAGGTCTGGTGGGCGAGATAATCTCCCGGTTCGAGGACAAGGGTCTCAATCTGGAGAGGATCCGCAGGCTCACCGTCGACGAGGACCTCGCCAGACTTCACTATGCCGAGCACGTGGAGAGGTCTTTCTTCCCGGAGTTGATCGAGTTCATAACCTCGGGCCCGGTGGTGGCCATGGAGTGGTCGGGAGAATCGGCGATCTCGGTCTGCCGGACTTTGATGGGCGCCACCGATCCGAAGGATGCGGCTCCCGGAACCATCAGAGGCGACTACGGAACAGTGGTGACCAACAATCTGGTTCACGGATCGGACGGCCCGGAGAGCGCCGCCCGGGAGTTGGAGGTCTTCTTCGGCTGAGCCCGAGAGCTCTCTATGGCACAAGTCGGGGAGCGCACCTACAATTCCTGGATCTGCCCCGGGAGCTTCCCCAGCTATGGCTGAAACTCTTTTTTCTTTTGCCGGCCAGGACATGGCCATCGACCTCGGTACCGCCAACACGCTCGTCTACGTGCGCGGGGGCGGCATCGTGCTCAATGAGCCGTCCGTGGTCGCTATCGATTCGACAAACAACAAGCCGCTGGCCGTAGGAATGGAGGCCAAGCGGATGATTGGCCGGACCCCCTCTCACATCACCGCGATTCGCCCCCTTCGCAATGGGGTCATCGCCGACTTCGATATCACAGAGAAGATGCTGCGCTATTTCATACAGAAGGTGCACAAGCGCAAGTGGGCCCGTCCCCGAATAGTCGTCTGCGTCCCGTCCGGGATCACGCCCGTCGAGCGTCGTGCCGTCGAGGAGGCGGCCTACCACGCCGGTGCCCGCCGGGCATACACGATCGAGGAACCGATGGCCGCTGCCATCGGGTCGGGGCTTCCGATCGGTGAGCCGTCCGGGTCGATGATCGTCGACATCGGTGGTGGAACCACAGAAGTTGCGGTCATCTCACTCGGTGGGATCGTCGTATCTCGGTCGATTCGGGTCGCCGGCGACGAAATCGACACAGCGATCATCGACTGGATCAAGAAAGAGCACAACGTGCTCATCGGTGAGAGAACAGCCGAGCAACTCAAGCTCGCGGTTGGCTCGGCATGGCCGTACGCGGACGAGCCTTCGGCCGAAGTCAGGGGTCGCGATCTGGTTACAGGTCTTCCCAAAACGATTCTTCTGTCCAGCCCCGAGATCAGAGAGGCCATCGAGGAGCCCACTCAGGCAGTGGTGGACGCGGTCAAATACACACTCGACAAGACGCCTCCCGAGTTGGCGGCGGATATCGTCGAACGTGGAATCGTGCTCACTGGAGGAGGAGCACTCTTGGTTGGGATAGACCATCGTTTGGCCCATGAGACGGGGATGCCCATTGTGACTGCGGCCAAGCCGCTGCAGTCGGTGGTGCTTGGCTCGGGGAAGTGCCTGGAGGAGTTCGACGCGCTGCACTCGGTGCTGGCGTCGTCGGCCAGGCCATGATTCCCTACCACCGTCTCTTTCCATGGTGAATAGAGAGCCCCGCGGCCACACACTCCCGCTCCTCGTAACCCTGATCATCCTTGGGGTGCTTCTGATGACATTCGACGTTCGACTTCAAGGTGGTGGTGTGGTCGGTGTGCTTCGGACAGGCACCCAAACGATTATCGCCCCGGTACAACAGGCCGCTTCGTATGCAGTGAATCCAGTTGCCGACATGATCGACTCACTGTCGAACCTTTCGAATCTCCGTGAGGAGAACATCGCTCTCAGACGTGAACTCGCCGAGGCCGAAGCCTCGCTGGTGGGAGTCCAGGACCAACTCGCCCGACTAGAGCACCTCGAGCAGCTTTACGGGATGGAGGCTGCCGGCAACGAGATCGGCCGCACTGTCGCAAATGTGATCGGCAGACCGGATGCCTTTGATGCCGCCCTGATCATCGACAAGGGGACTTCCGATGGCATTGTCGTCGGTCAGCCTGTCGTTGACACCAACGGGTATGTCGTTGGGACTGTGAGAAGTGTCACCCGGGCGATCGCAACGATCGTTCCTATCACAGCAGACCGTCAAGCTTTGACCGTGATGGTGGGAGATCAGATCGGTTCTCTTCTTTCGCAGGTGGCAACCGACGAGATGAGGCTTGAGATTCTCACCGCCCGCGAACCCGTGCTGGTAGGCGATGAGGTTCGCACCTCAGCCGTTTCGGCAAGCTTTCCTGCCGGCCTGCCGGTTGGTGTGGTAATCGAAGATGCGGCGCCTTCGATCGATGTGCTGAGCACGAAGGTGGATCTATTTGTGAATCCCGACACGCTGCGACTGGTCGTTGTCCTGGCATGGCCACCGGATCCCATCACGGCGAGCAGCGGTGAGACCATCCTCCCAGCCGAGACGTCCACAACCACGACGACTGAAGGGGAGGGCTCATGAGACTTCCCAAGGGGCTGATCGTTGCCACCGTTCTTCTCTTTGCGGTCGTGACCCAAATCACCCTGTTCGGTCAAATCCGCATCATCGCCACCGATCTGGTGATGTTGGTCGTGATCCTCCTTGCACTCACTCGAATTCGTCCTGAGCTCGTTCTCGGAACTGCGTTCTTGTCGGGTTTGGTCGTCGATCTTCTCGGATCGTCCTTGCTCGGGCTTCGGGCGATCGTTTTCGTCACTGTGGCCTACATCGCATTGCGGACCAAAGAACGCGCCGAGATTGGTCGGTTTGCTGTGGCACTGTGGGTAGGGATGCTCACTCTCATCGGGGTTGTCCTGCTCGTTCTCATCGGAACCCTGTTCGGGCAGACCAGCCTCTTGGGTCCAAACGTGGCACGTCTGATACTCGTGGTGCCGTTGGCCAATCTGGTGATTGGCGGTCTCCTCGGTCCCGCCTTCGTCAGGCTCGTTGACGGAGATGCGACCGCCTTTCGCTTCTCATGAAATTTGCAGTCAGGCTCGGCATTCTCGGGATTGCGTTCGTGGTCATGTTCTCGGTCGTGGGGCTCCGATTGTGGTTCATCCAGGTCGCCGAGGGCCCGGCAATCGCACGGGCGGCCGAGGAGCAGACCTGGATCCAGAAGACGACCTATGCCCCAAGAGGAGACATCAAAGACCGTAACGGAGTTCTCCTGGCCACCAGCCGCATGGTTCCCGCAGTGCTGATAGACCGCACATTCGTTGAGCCGGATGAGCGTGAGGAGCTGATCAGGCGTCTTTCGGCGATGCTCGCGATCGACGGCGAGGAGCTCGACGCGCTCTATGAGAAGGAAGGAATCAACGCCCGTTTTCAAGTAGCCACGGTATCCAACGAACTGGCATATCAAGTGAACGAACAGCTTGATGTTCTTCCTGGGGTGGAGATCGTCATGGTTCCCGAGCGTGTCTATTTATCCGGCCCCACCCTGGCCCATGTGATCGGTCATCTCGGGCTTCCCGACGAAGGCGACGTGGAGGCCGACCCCGATATCGACCTGAACCTCCGTATCGGCAGATTGGGTGTCGAGAGTGCATACGACCAGTTTCTTCAGGGGACGTCAGGCATCCTGGAGTATCGGGTGAGACGCGGAGTGATCATCGACCAAAGGCCTCCCTTGGACCCAGTCCCCGGCAACTCCCTCGAGCTCACCATCGATCTCGAGTTGCAGCAGCTCGTCGAGCTTGCCCTCGAAGAGGGGATTGCCCTGTCGAACGCGGTCAAGGATGCAGACCGCGAGGCCGGGGATGAGGTGTTCAACGTGACAGAGAAGGCCGCGGCGGTGGTCCTGGACCTCAAGACGTTTGAGATTCTGGCCCTCGCCTCAGTGCCGGACTTCGACCCGCAACTGTTTGTGGCCGGGATACATGCTGAGACCTTTGCCGATCTGAACGAGCGTGAGGCCTTGTTCAACAGGGCAATCGGCGGTCGCTATCCGCCCGCCTCGACATTCAAGGCGATCACGTACACGGTGATCGAAGAAGAGAATCTTCCCTTTCCCGATCGGGACGATGTTGACTTGAGCGAACGTCTGGTCAATTGCGACGGAAAGTTCATTCTTCCCGAGTTGGCCGATGGCTCACCGCAGGTGAAGCGTGACTGGTACGACGGTCGTTTCAATTTTGGCTGGCTCGACATTCACGGTGCTCTGGAAAACTCCTGTAACAAGTTCTTCTGGGCGGCCGGTCTCGGCACGTATCTAGCTCTGGACGGAACGGTGAGAGAGACCGTGATCCAGGACTGGGCCGGCGATGTCGGTTACGGATCGGCAACGGGTATCGATCTTGGTGGCGAAATCGACGGCACCATCCCGAGCAGGGCGGAATTCGAGCGCAGGGCCGAAATACAGAAAGAGAACCCAAACGCCGGTCTGCTGCATCCAAGTCGCCTCGAGGAGGATGGCGCCATTTGGCAGGGTGGAGATCTGATGGACTTCGCCATCGGCCAGGGAGCTTTTGAGGCCACGCCTCTACAAGTGGCGGTCTCCTATGCGGTCCTGGTCAATGGTGGACGGGTGATGGAACCCCGAGTGGTTCGTCGGGTGATTGATTCGTCCGGTAACACGGTGCGGGACATCAGCTCGCCGCAGGTACGGACGGTCCCGATCAGCTCAGCCACGCGGTCATCGCTTTTGCTCGACCTGGGTCGGGTGGTGAGCTCAGGCACGGCTAGAGCGGCTTTTCGCGACTTCGGCGAAGGTCTCGACCAGATTGGCGGCAAGACAGGCACCGCCGAGATTTCCGCCAACAAGGACAACCACGCCTGGTTCGTTGGTGTTGCTCCGCTGAGCGACCCCCGGTTCATCGTGGTGGTTCTAGTGGAAGAGGGCGGCTCGGGGGGACGAATCGCCGCACCCGTGGCACGGCATATCCTTCAATACCTCATGGGCAATGAGCCCACGCCGATCGTTGAAGGCGAGAACACGGACTGATGACAGTTCTCACCAGAA
>JAZFTN010000123.1:0-7551 GCA_036446715.1 Acidimicrobiia bacterium
GCAGCGTCGTAGTAGTCGCGGATACGCGTCGCCAGATCAGACATCGGCTACCACCCCCAGCGCCGTTCGTAGCCTGCCGAGGCCACGACCCAGGTGGGTACGTACCGTCGCCTCGGATACGCCCATCACGTCGGCGGCCTCTCGCTGGGTCCAGCCGTAGGCATGCACCAACACCACCGCCATCCGCTGTTTGCGGCTGAGGCGATCCAACACGACGGGCAGCTTCGGTTCCACCCAAGGCTCAGAAGTCCCCGACACCGTCCGGTCGGACTGCGGCCAGAGCCTGGTCCTGCTCTTGCTCTGTCCCACTCGATAGAGGTATCCCATCGGCTTCTCCATGCCGCCCACCTTCTCCCAGTGTTCCCAGGCGTAGGCAAACGCCTCTGCGGTAGCCTCCCGGCCCCGTTCGGTGCCACAAGCCGCCATAAGAGCGATGCGCAGCTTCGGCTCGTAGAGCGTCACGAACTCCGTGAATGCCTTCTCAGCTTGCGAGACCACTTGCGGCTCCAATTGCGTTCTCGCCTCTATAACCGGTGAGCGACGAAAAACCGTGACATCGATTTTTGTGGAAGACCCTCGCACCCAGCCAGAGCACAAAGGCCCTAACGGCTGAACACCCCCGTGAGAGGGCGACCACCCCGCCCCCACCGAGACTCAGTACATCTACACGGACAACGACTCCGGTGGTACTCAGCTCCATGGGAATCGTGCCGTGCAGGTCAGGTTTGAGGCAGGTGAGCTGCCACCAGTGAAGGGGTTCTGGTCAGTGATGCTGTATAACAAGCACCACCTATTCGAGGCGAACGACCTCGACAGGTACTCACTCGGAACCAAGAACAAGACACTTCAGTTCGGAGACGACGGCTCGCTCACCCTCTACGCATCAGCCGAGTCACCGGGATCTGCAAGAGAGTCGAACTGGCTCCCAGCACCTGACGACGAGTATTCGCTCTACATCCGTTGCTACTGGGGAGAAGAAGCGATCCTCGACAGGACCTGGATACCGCCCAAGATCACAGCGTTCGCATAGCCCGCAACCCGCCCATAACCGGCATTATGTACGGTCCGTGATGCGCCGGGACAGCCGTACATAAGTGCTGCGAGTTCAGGGGGTCATTGCAACACTTCGGCGAGTTTGTCTGATGGTGTCATGTCACCGAGGGTTTGTCGAGGTCTCGTGTTGAGCGAGTAGGCGGCCTGGTCTAGGTCGGCTTGGGTGTGTTGGGAGAGGTCGGTTCCTTTGGGGAAGTATTGGCGTAGGAGTCCGTTGGTGTTTTCGTTCGACCCGCGCTGCCAAGGGCTCTTTGGGTCACAGAAGTAGATCTGGATTCCGGTGTCAATGGTGAACGTGGCGTGTTGAGCCATCTCTTTGCCTTGGTCCCATGTCAACGACTTCCACAGATGCTCCGGCAGCTTCTGGACAGTGTCGGTGAGTGCAACTCGTACCGATTCAGCAGTGGTGTCATCGGGTAGCGGGAACAGCATCACATAACGCGATTGGCGTTCGACGAGAGTCCCGATTGCTGAGTTGTGTTTCCCAACAATGAGGTCGCCTTCCCAATGGCCAGGAACGGCACGGTCCTCGACCTCGGCGGGACGTTCACTGATCATGACCATGTCCCGGATCTTGCCTTTGGTCGATTTCGGTTTTCCCTGAGGTCTCCTCGTGGCACGGCCAGTGCGTAGAGAACGCCACAACTCTTTACGCAGGCTCCCTTTGCCCTGGATGAACAGTGACTGGTAGATGGTTTCGTGTGACACCCGCATCTCCTGGTTGTCAGGGTATGCCCGGACCAACCACCGTGAAATCTGAGACGGTGACCACCACAACGAAAGCTTGGTCTCAACCGCTTCAGCCAGACGTGGACACTCGATGAGTTTCGTCGCCTTGGGACGTTTCGCTCTCCTCCTCGACGCTCGATGCGCCACGGTGGCCCGATACTTCAGATGACCCCCATTGGTCTTGACCTCACGAGACACCGTCGAAGGAGACCTCCCCAACCGGTGTGCAATACAACGCAACGATTCGCCACCAGCAACACCCCTTGAGATCTCCTCCCGTTCAAACAACGACAACCGCAACGAACTCCACTCACCAACAGGGACAGGACGGTTCCAACCTGCCGAAACCAACTGGGTCCGGACCGTTGTTGGAGACCGACCAAGACCGCGGCTGATCGACCGTTGCGACTCACCAGCCTCCCACCGATCCCACAACTCCTCACGTTCAGAAACAGACAACCGTTCCACAACACACCTCCATCGAGATCAGCCTCATCCAAGGTGTTGCAACGATCCCTCGAAACCACCGCCGTTATGTGCGGTTCAATCCCTGAGATCGCCCCATAGCAACACGGTGCCTCGTTCCAGCGGTCCGGTGAGATGGTGTCTGACTTGTTCTAATAAGTCATTGGCCTGGCGCCTTAGACGTTTCCCTTGGGAGCCTGTGCTTATCCGAAAGCATCCCGTTCACCTGGGTGGGTGTCCAACACGATCAGCCAGTGTCGGCAGGCGAGGTTGCCGAGCGTATCTCCTCTAGCGCTGGTAGGGAGTCTGTGAAGAGCATGATCCGATACGACCTGGCAAACACTGTGTGGTTCTCGGGTGAGAAGCTGATCTCGCCAAAGAGTGTCGGCTTGTTGCTGAAGCTCTCGATGAAATCGGCTAGGACAACAGAGTCTGTGCCGAGCCCTCTATAGGGGTGCAGAGGAAACTGATCATATTGGTCTGTTCCGGTCGCCTCGACCGCCTCGGCGAACGCCTGAATCGCTTCGGCGCCTCCAAGGAATCCGCTGGTCGCAGGTGGTCCGCTTCGGGCGGTCATCTCTGCAATGAACTCTTTCGCCACGTCACTCGGATCATCTCCGAACACCGACAAGGACGCGTTGTAGTAAAGACCGCTCACCCCTTCCGGAACCCAGAACGTTCCGTCACACGCCGACGAGCACAGGATCGGAGTGTCGTCACCCAGATTGCGGACGCCGGACACGAACGCAGCCATATCGGCAACGCCAGAGGAGATGACGATGACATCCTTATCTGTGTTGACGACAGCGGTCGCAACATTCTCGATCGTCCCGTCAAATCCTGTGAACTCCTCGGTAGCTACAACGGTGCCTCCGAGCTCCTGAAAACGGACGTCGAATGCGTCGACCACATCCTGGAAGTAGATCCGAAGGTTGTCCTTGACGACGACTGCTTTTTCCCAGCCTCGGTCCATGGCGAACTCGGCGAGGACCGCTCCTTCGTCCTGCGCCACATTCCCAAAGCTGAATGAGATATGGCCGGCGACTTCACCCAGTTCCTTTGGCCCCATGCGATCGGTCCCGATGCACGGTGCGACGGCGAGCACAGCATGAGTCACAGCCTCCTGGATTGCAGGTGCGGCAGAGTCGAAGTCACAAGTCACCATCAGCATCACGGCACGCTGTTCAATCAGATCCAGCGCGGCAGACTTCGTCTGATCGGGGTCCAGCGCGGTGTCGATAGTGATGAGTTTTAGAGGTCTGCCCAGAACGCCTCCGTTCGCATTGATACGTTCGACCATGATTTGAGCCGCCAGGTTCGCCGGGCCGTCGACCGCAGCCATATGCTGGCTCTGATCGATCGCCGCGCCAATGATGATCGGCTCCCCGGATGGTGGTCTAACGGTCGCGGCAAGAGCAGCCTCGGTGGTAGGAACCACATCGGCAACGGTGGTAGGTGCCGCGTCGGCGATGGTTGATGGTGTCAATTGGGTGGCTGGCGGTGCCTCCTCGGTGTTCTGAGTCACCAAGACGATCGCTGCTCCCAGAATGACTGCTGCTGCGGCTGCGACCAGCCACGGCATCATCGACCGTTTTTCATCCTTCGATTCTGTCTCTAGCTGAGTCACTTCGCTGCTCCTTGGTTCAAGGGTTGCGAGGTAGGCGGCAGCATCTATCCCCAACCATGCTGTATCAGCGACTTCGGTTGCTGGGTTGCCCTCTTCGAGTAGGGCCATCACCTGGGATTCATTGCTCACCACTCACCTCCTTTCCGAGCAGCGGGGGGGCATCATGAATTCTTCTCGTCTTCTTGTTGTCATACATTTTGGTCAGTCGTCTACGAGCGCGGCTTAAGCGTTGTTTGGCGGCGTCAGGAGAGATGTCCAGCACCGAAGCGACTTGGTCAGTGTTCAACTGTTCCCAGGCAACAAGTCTCAGGATTTCAGCGTCGGACGCCCTCAGCTTGGTCAGAAGGTCGACGACCAACCGGACTTTCTCACGGACAACCACTTGATCAGCGATCGGATGAGGCGGAGTTACACCCATCGCCGAGACCTTGTCTAGAAGGCGTTTCCTCCGGCCCGCACTCCGCCAATGATTCGAAACCGTCAAATACGAGATTCGATACAGCCAAGGAAGAGCATCAACAGAGTCCGGAGCCTCACCAATCCTCCTCCACACCGCCAAAAACACGTCGCCCATCGCATCATCAGCCAGGTCAACACCCACACGACGACGGCAATACAGCCACACGCTCGACCTGTGCGTTTGGTACAGGTCGTCGAACCGGTATTCGCTTCTCGCTGCCATTCCACCCATGTTGTGTCCACCACTCCCAATTGGTGACACAACCGCCCCCAGCAATTTCCTGTCACCAATCCTGAGTCACGAACATATCTACACCGAGCAACGGGGGTTGCGACGGACGAAACCGGGTGCGGCCGACCCGGAATCGTCCAAATCAGCCGCCCATAACCGGCATTATGTACGGTCCGTGATGCCGTAGGTCAGGCGCACATAAGTGCCGTTATGTGCGGCCGCTGGTCGTAGTCCGGCGTCTTGGGGGGCTGGGTTGGATCGGTCGGCGAACTGCCCGAGTGTCGGTTTGATAGGTTCATCGGTGGAGGCGACTTCTATGTCAATGTTGATCACGGGGGGCACGGGTTTCATCGGTGCCGAGATCGTCAGTCAGTTGCTCAATGAAGGGGCCGACCACGCAATCCATGTCGCTCATCGGCGAGGCAACTTCGAACGGATCAAAGATCTGATTGACCAGGTCACACTCCACCAACTTGACCTATCTGACGCAGAGGCGATCGGGGAGTTGGTCGACGAGACAAGACCAGATGTGATCTTTCACTTTGGGGCGGTTCTCACCGGCCCGGGTCAGGCGAATCCGCAAGCCGCAGTTGAGGCCAACGCCATCGGTACGTATGCCCTTTTAGAAGCTGCTCGTCTTGCCGACGTCCATCAGATCGTGTTCGCTAGCAGTATCGGCACTTACGGCTCCGACATCCGGACCCCAGTCATCGACGACGAGACGATCCAACGGCCGATAACGGTCTATGGGGTCACCAAGGTGTTCGGTGAGCATCTTGGTGCCTTCTATCAGCGCAAATACGGCCTAGATTTCCGAGGACTCCGATACCCATCCATTATCGGGCCGGGAGTCACCACACCGAGTGTGGTCCAGTACACGAGTTGGGTTATCGAAGAGTCGGCAAAAGGCAAACCTTTCACCATCACTGTGCGTCCCGACTTCGCAGTACCGGTCATGTACTACAAGGATGCGGCGCGGGCCGCGATCCGACTCAGTCGAGCGCAGCAGGAGAATCTGGTCACCTCCACCTACCTAGTCGATGGCCACCGCCCCACCCCGACGGCTGCCCAGCTGGCCGAGTCCGTACGCGCCCAGCTGCCAGAAGCCCAGATCGACTTTGCTCCCGACCCAGAAGTGCAATCAATGCTCGATGAAGCCGTCAGACCGATCGACGACTCTCGTGCCCGCGCCGAATGGGCATGGACACCCAAATATGATCTAGACACGCTCGTGGCGGATTTCCTTGCCGAAATGGATGCTCATCCAGAGCGTTATAGCTAGCGTCCCAAACCCACTCCACCCGTCTAGCGCCGCCCACGGCACAGACACCCATAAATGCCGTTATGTGCGGCTCCAGCGTGGCTATTTGAGTGTGATCGATATTGGGTCCGTGGCGGGCGGGTCCCGCCAAGACTGCGGAGGGACGACTAGCAGCTATCGATCAGTTCGACCGGCGAAAGCCCCAATACCGGCAAAAACGCCGACCAGGGCCGAAATCACGATGAGCCACAGACCGCCGCCGATGTTGGTCAGAACCGACGTTTGAGTGAAGTCGATGTCCGCTGCGAGGCTCCCGATGACCCTGATCGCGATCCAGCCTGCGGCGCCCGATCCGAGGATGAAGAGGATTGCAGCGGCGCCGCTTATCTGCCTACGGGAAAGTGCGACCCCGGCGATGATCGCGATGATCACACCGATGACCAGCGTGATGATCCCGTCGCCCTGTGTACCGGAAATCGACACGGAGCCAAACAGGCTCGTCACCGACGCCCACGGCAGGAACGATCCAATGACGATGCCAACGCCTGCAATGAGAGCCGCAATCACGGACGCCGAAGCCTCGAACTTGCTTGGAAGTTGAGCTGGGTCGGGGGGCGGCGGTGGTGCGGCTGGGGTAGGCGTGACGTCCGTCCCGCGGAGATCCGGTGTTTCACCGGAGATGATTTGTGCTTTCAGCGTGTCGTACTCGGCTTGACTGATGGACCCCTCATCGAGCATCCTGGAGAGGCGCTCGATCTTCTCAATCGAAGCGGTCGACTCCTCGCCGCTCGAATTGCGTTGGAGGCTGCTGTGATCAGGGTCGGTGTGCCGCCCCCGCGGGCCAGCCGGTGCCCCTGGCTCAGTTTCACCGCCGTCTGACAGGAGGTCCGTCTTGACTATCTCATACTCCCCCTCGGAGATCTCGCCCCGCTCCAGCATCTCCCTGAGAGCCTTGAGATCCTCATACATGGTCGCCATTCGTCCCCTCGTCCGACGCTGTGTCGAACCTAGCGACTCAGCGTTTGCTTCCACTCAAACCGATCTATGACCTGCAGATAATCAATCCGGTGACCCGTCTATCTCCCCTGGTCAGAGGATTTGATCACAACCAGCAAACAGATTGCAAACCGCCGAAGAGAGGCTCAGTCGGGCACCGACCCGTGCGTCCCTCTCGTATCTATCGGCTTCTCGATCTCTTCGGCGGTGACCTTTCCGGGCTTATGCGAAGCGGGTCATTAGTCCGCTGCACTGCGCGAACCTCCTGGCACCGTTAGGTACATATCCGTTTGGGAGCACCGACATCCTTGTGATCGATGAGGTCGATTGTGATCCTTCATGACTGAGAAAGCGACGAACAAGATCGCAGAAGACGTACCTTCTGACCGCCCATAACTCGCATTATGTGCGGTCCGTGACACCCGACTCAGCCGCCCATAAGTGCCGTTATGTACGGGTTGAATCTCGAACCGAGCCGATCGGGGGCTGCCAAGGCCAGCGACCGTCCATCTCCAATTCCAAGCTCCAACTCAGGAATGTTCTGATCAAGACTTGGGCAATGTCTGGGAATGGAACGAAGCTATAACACCTACATCTGGATTCTCTCGCGGCGCGCGTGGCGGCTCGTACAGACACTTCGACTACCACCTCGCTTCATCCTACCGAGGCGATGCCACGCCAGGCACCCAAAATGGCAGCACAGGCTTTCGTGTTGCCTGCATTATAACT
>JAZFTN010000124.1:0-5627 GCA_036446715.1 Acidimicrobiia bacterium
GAGCGTGTTGAGCAGGGCCGGATGGGCAAGACGCCCGAGCATCGTGAAGGTGTTGCCGCCTTCCTCGAGAAGAGAAAGCCCGACTTCCGGAACTCCGGCTAGGAGTCTGTTGAATAATGCCGTTGCTCAGATCGGCGGCCAGGCGCGCCAGTCGCAAGGACGAGGTTTCGTCACTCCTTGTGGCGGAATGGCGAAGCCGAGGACACCGCGAGTGGTGATGATTGGTCGTCGAGATGAGTGACATGCATTGTTCAACGGGCTCCTAGCTTCTACTCAATACGCGGTCTCAGGGTTTGGCCAGGTAAACCCTGATCGTGATCTTGCCGCCTTCTCCGTGGCCAAATGCGACACCGATCTCGTTGTTGAGCCAGGCGAGATCCTCGTTGCCGGTCTCAAACGTGATCAGCTCTCTCGGGTCCGCCGACTGATCGGGGTTGACAATGGAGACGCCGGCGCCCTGATATGAAACGGCCTCGCGCTTCTCACCGATGACCGCATGGATGTCCAGAGCCATGTTCCCGTCGGAGCGAACGGTGACGTAGTCCACACCCCTCACCGGACGCTCACCTTCCCAATGGGGTCCGGAAGCGGTGCCCTTGAATGGAAAGTCGATTCTCATCCCGCCGGGCCCTTTGCCGATCACGTTCATCCCGAGCTCGGCCTCGATGGTGCAGAACTCCTCGAGTGAGGGCATGTTTGGTCTCCGTTGTGGACGAGAGGTCACCGTAGCCGTGAATCGGCGAGCAGGGCCCGGACCTCCTCATCGGTCGTTTGGCCGAAATCCCGATACCACGCGCCAACCGCTCCGAAATATCTGGGCTGACTGAGAACAACGACACGATCGGCCTCCGATTCGAGCATCTGAGTTGTGTCGCGGGGGGCGACCGGCACCGCTACCCAAACTTCAGCCGCGTGCCTTGCACGTAGCGCGGCCACACCGGCCATAGCCGTTGAACCGGTGGCCAGGCCATCATCAACGACAACAGCCGTCCTCCCCGACGGATCGATTGCCTCCGCAAACTCTCGATATGACGACAGTCGACGCTCCATCTCCCGGAGCTCGACTGTCTCGACCCGGCGAAAAGCCTCCTCATCCACCGAGGCAAGAGCGACTATCTCGTCGTTGCGGATCACCACGCCACCCTCGGCCACCGCACCCATGGCTAGTTCAGGCTGGTACGGGACACCCAGCTTCCTGACGACCAGAACATCGAGGTCACACCCGAGTGCCCGAGCGACCTCGTAGCCCACGGGGACGCCACCGCGAGGAAGTGCCAGGACCAGAGGATCGGAAGGCGCCAGTTCGACTATGGCTTCCCCCAGCGCTTCCCCGGCCTCGCGGCGGTTGGCGAAACGCATGGTTCAGCCGTATCGAGCCACGAAGGCGTGAAGCCAGGGAGTCACATGATCGAGATACTCCGCTGCTTCACCAATCGGGAGGGCCCGCGCTGCGTAATTCATGAGCATCACCTGTCTGCCGGCATGGAAGCCATCAAGCTGACTCTCGTCAGCGATTGGCCATTCGGCGACCTCGGTGTAACCACGCCGGAAGGCCTTTCGGATGTCATCTCTCTGGTCGGAGTCCCTCGAATGATAGAGGCTGATCGCCACGTCCTGAGCCGGAAGGGCAATCATCACGTCCTCGAAGTCAAACGCATAAAGCCGACTCCCCGCCATATGCACGTTCCACTCGTGAAGGTCGCCGTGGACTACCTGCGCACCGCCGTCTGCCCAAGACTCCCTGATGACCTTGGTTGCGATTCTCCCCGCCTTCTTGAGAAGACCGCGGCGCGGCGCTTCGAAGAGGTGGCCATAAAGCGGGTCGTCGATGATCACCGGATCCATTTCGGCGCCGTAGTAGAAGATCCGATCCCAACTCCGCATCTGTCCTAGTTGTGGTGGCTCCCACGTCTTCCCATGTGTTTGCAACGCCGCCGACATCTGACCCAACACTCGATATCCGAACGGTCCGGCCCCGTCTCCGAGAGGGGTACCGGGCACCCATGTGAAGAGCACACACGGTCTCTCCTTCCCGAGATCGGAGTCGAACTCGTCGACTACGAGCCCGCCTCCAGCGGTGCGAATCGGAGTCACCACGTCGAGTGACGTCTCGGTGTTGAGGGTGTCGAGCCATGCCACTTCGAAGTCGATGTTGGATCGGGTATTGGCATGCGGATTGCCCACCCGAAGAACAAGTTGCTGCCCACCTTCGGTGACCACGCGATACATCACGTTGGAGTGGGTGGCCAGATGCTCGACTTCACGCGTGAGAAACGGATACCTCGTCAGGGCGCGATTCGCCAGCGGCAACAGGTGGGAGGCTTCTTTGGCTATTCGTGATGCATCCATGACAAAAGGTGGGGATTCGACTGCCCACCCTTCGATTCTGGTCGGTCTGCCCCGGGTTACAGGGGTTCTACAGACCCAATTGTCTCGTCGCCACGCCGACGGTGGTACCTATCCCACAGGGCCAGCATCGACGGAAGCACGAAAACCGACGCCACCAGAGCCAAACCGATGGCATAGACCACGAGTTGGCCCATCTGACGGAACGGAAGGAGGCTCGATGTCATCAGAACACCGAATCCGGCCATGGTGGTGAAGGCCGAGCCGGCCAGCGCACCTCCGGTGTGCTTCATGGTGGAACGCATCGCCACATCCCCGTCCGCGTAGCGCCGGCGGTCGTCCGTGAAACGACGGGCAATATGGATGGAGAATGGCACCCCGATGCCGATGGCAAGAGCTGACAATGTGGCCGTCACCGGGTTGAAGGCAATACCTGAGATGAACATCAATCCATACGTCCAAAGCACAACCAGCGCCACCGGCGCAATGGTGATCACACCCAGGAACCAGCGGCGGTCCTCGATCACGAAGTTGATGATCAGCACCAGGCCGGCAACAGCGATTGTGATGAACAGCGACCGACTTTGAGACTCTGTCAAAGCCGTCACCACCACATTGCTGATGATGTTGTTGGAGGTATCAACCGCAGAAGCGCCAAGCTCGTTTACCGGGAGAAACACCTGGTCAAGCCGGTCGCGCAGGTCGTCCACCTGGTCGCCGGCCGTTGTGGTGATGTCCCAGAGAAGGGCGTCGAGGGTATCCCCCTCGAAATAGATCACTCTGCCGGCCTGATCTGGCGCCAGGTCGAGCAGAACCCGGTAGAGCGGTGTGACATCTGCATCAGGAGACACCGTCATGTCCTCACCCATGCCAACCTGTTGTGCCGCCGCCAAGAGCTCAGGCGGGGACGATTCCGGTCCACCTTGCAGCATCTGACCAAGCAACGCGATCGGAGAGGCGGCGTTGGGGAAGTCGCCTTGTTGTGTCTCGATGGTCGAAACATCAGGGATGGTCACCAGATCCTGGTTGGCAGCCACCAGGGCGTTATGCACCTCGCCGTCGATCGCCTTCTCGTCTGTGGCTTCAACCAGCACCTGGGTCTGCTCGCCAAACCCGCCACCGAAGTCCGACTCGAGGATTTCGATGGTCTCCACATAAGGGGAGTCATCGGGCAGGAAGTCGGTGAAGGAGAACGCCGTGTCGAGCTGGGTGAAACCGTAGTAACCGGCACCCCCCAAAAGAAGGGCTACGACGATGGTGGGAACGGCGGCATGCTCGGCAAGCCAGGAAAGTTTCTCCATGATCCTCGGCAACAAGCGCTCCCCATGACCTTGGAGTGAGCTCACCGGGAGCGTGCCTTTTTGCTCCGAGCCCCTGTCGGCGAGCATCCTCACCGCGGGCACAAAAGTGAGCATCAACAGGAAGGCGACAAGGATTCCGACCGCGGCAAGGATCCCAAAGTCCTTGAGAGCAGGTACCGGGTTGAAGACATTGGTGAGGAATCCGATGACGGTCGTGACCGTGGCCAGCGCAAGAGCGATGCCGACGGTCTTGACCGCTCCGGTCATTGCCCCGTCGACCGACTCTCCGGACCCGATCTCCTCGCGATATCGGGAAGTGAGGTGAATTGCGTAATCGACGCCGAGACCGATCAGAAGTATCGGAACGATCTGCGTGAGCGATGAGAAGGCTTCGATGACGCCGGCCTGCTCGAGCAGATATCCGATGCCCTGCATCCAGAAGATGGCCATCACGATGGTGAGCAGGGTCAACAGCATGTCGGCGACGGTTCGGCGAATCGACGCCAAACGGCTGCCCTCCTTGCCCGGTTTCAGCCAGTAGACGAACAAGAGGATCACCATGATCACCATGAACGCCAGACCGAATAGCTGGCCGATCTCTTGCTGGAACTCGTCGGTGCCGGAGAAGAGCAGTAGGAACGAGAACGGTCTGACTTCGAGTTCGGTTTCGATCTCGGCCAGGTCCTCGGCCATCGACGCCTCGGCCGCAGCCTGGGCATTGAAAGACTCGTCGGCATCGACCCCGTCGAACGCGGTGACAAACGCAAGGACCATGCCTGAAGAGGCCGACACAGTCTGGGAGTCGAAGTCCTCCGACACGAGACGGGTCAGGAATGAAATCTGCTCAGGGGGTGAGTTCGCCGGGTCGAGAGACGCCATGTAGAAGGTTTTGACCATCTCGTCGGTCATAGCATCAAGTGGGATCTCCTGTGCAGCCATCGCCTGCTCCACTCCGGAGAGGTAGTGAAAGACACCCGGTCGATCCTCGCGGTCGGCAACATCGGAACCGACTTCGGATTCGCGGATGGTCGCCACGGTGTCAATTGACGTCTGGAGACCTTCGACGGTGATCACGTCCCCGCCTAGATCTCGAATGATCACCTGAATCGTCGATTCCGAGGCATCGGATCCGAACTTCTCATTGATGCGCTCGCTTGCCTGGATCTCCGGCCCTTGGGGCGCAAACCCCTCGTTGCCGGTGGCGAGCTCGATCTGGGAGGTGAAATAGAAGAAGACACCGGTGAGGGTCAGTGCCAGGGCGATTACTACCCAGGGAATACGGCGCGCGAACGCTGCAAGAAGAGAAACGATGGCATTCAAGACTGGCTCCTGGCTGTGAGGCTGTTCAGACGGCTATTCGAAGGCGAATGGTCGTACTCGATTCGCTGAAAGCAAAATCAGTCTGACATTGATTCCAACACTTCATCCAAGACGGCCACGAACCTGCGGTTCTCGTCCGGCGTACCCAACGTCACCCGGACCCAACCCTCGGACATGGGTCTGATGATCACCCCGCGCTTGGTGAACTCCTCGGTGCCACGGCGAGAGTCGTCCCCCAGCCTGAAGAAGATGAAGTTGGTTTGACTCTTTGCATAAGGCAGTCCTCGTTCCGCCATCACACCCATCAGGTGATGCCGGGCCGCCGAGTTGGCCTCCGCCCGCCGACGAACCTCCTCGGGCTGGCCCAACGAGGCCAAAGCGGCAACCTGGCCGACCTGATTGACGGTCAAGGGCTGTTGGGCCTTGCGCAACTCGACCAGCGTCGACGATTGGCCCACTGCATAGCCGATGCGTTGAGCAGCCAGGCCGTAGATCTTGGAGAACGTGCGCAAGACAAGAACGTTTGTCCGGGTGACGGCCGTGGAGATGGCTGTGCGATGTCGGTCGTCGTCGACAAACTCGTGATATGCCTCATCCACGACCACCAGGATCGACTCTGACACCGCATCGATGAAGGCCTCGATGTCGTCACTCGGCGTG